>CALDQF010000461.1 GCA_937911845.1 uncultured Phycisphaera sp.
GGTTGCCCGAAGGAACCGATGTTGCAGCCGTGATTATTGAAACTGCCACGAACAATCTTGTGGCTCTGGTGGGGTCGGCCAACCGAGGCGATCCCCAAGATGGCTGGGTCAACGGCGCTATCGCGCTTCGATCTCCGGGATCAGCCCTCAAACCATTTTTGTACGGCACGGCCTACGAATCCGGGCGATTCAGCCCCGAGAGTGAGATCCCAGATCGCCGAATCAATCGCGAAGGTTGGACCCCGAACAACTACCACCGAACATTTGATGGCTTGGTCACCGCCCGAGAAGCCTTGCAACGCTCGCTGAACGTGCCCGCCATTCTGGTGACCGAAGCGGTTGGAGTGGCAAAG
This sequence comes from uncultured Phycisphaera sp., assembly GCA_937911845.1. Taxonomy (GTDB): domain Bacteria; phylum Planctomycetota; class Phycisphaerae; order Phycisphaerales; family SM1A02; genus UBA8653. Next base: position 354 of record CALDQF010000461.1, read on the forward strand.
AACGTGGCGACTTTGAGAAAGTTGGGACTTCCTCTGCCCGAGAATGCCACCGAACGCGGAGGACTGACCTTGGCCGTTGGAGGCTTGGAGGTCTCGCTTCTGGACTTGACCAACGCCTACGCCACCCTGGCTCGCTTGGGAGCCCACGCCCCGATTCGCATGTTCCAAGACGAACAAGAGCGGCAGGAACATCTGGTGTTCTCGCCAGAGACCTGCGCGCATCTCAACCACGATCTCGCATCGTGGAGGCATGCCCCCGCCGGCATGGACGAACTTCCGCCTCGGGATCGACCGTGGTTCATGTGGAAGTCCGGAACAAGTTCAGGCCACCGAGACGCGTGGGCTTTGGGACACAATGGAGAATTCGCCATCGGATTCTGGGTGGGGCATTTCCATGGAGAAGGCGATCCCGCCTTTGTTGGGCGGGAAGCAGCTGGCCCCCTGCTGGCCGACGCCTTCACTCGCCTTGTGCCTTCGGCCAACCCTCCTCCCATTCCTGAACCGCTGGCCGTGAAACGACCCTACTCGTTCGATCGAAATCTTTCGGACCACGTTGGACCTCAGATCATCACCCCCGCAGGAGACTTGGTGATGGAATGCCAAGGTGCGTATCACCAACCAGTGCTTGGGGAAGGTGAAGGATTGCACTGGTTTTTGAATGGGAAGCGCTTCGAACTTGACGGAAATCATGTGCGTCTCGAACCTGGAAGCCACCGCTTGGTTTTGGTGGATCAACACGGAAGACGCGATGTTCGTGAAATTGTCGTGCAGCAAGCACGGCGATCACTCACCCGCTGACTCGTCTCGCAAACTCGCCGCGATGGCCAATTCATGCAAACGCATGGCGTTTTGGTCCAAACTCTCGCGGGCTTCAGCAAACTTGTGGACATCAACGGTCGCCGGGTCATGTTGGCCCTGGGCGACAAAGTCCGCAATTGTGGAAAGATGGCGTTCCAATTCCTCGCGATACTCAGGTTCG
>CALDQF010000462.1 GCA_937911845.1 uncultured Phycisphaera sp.
AGGCTAGACCTCTCCCCAGTTCCGCCCTGCTGATGGTTCGGCCACAACGGGCACCTTCGTCACTCCAACCATCGGAGCTGCATCTTCCATACATTCTTGAAGAATCTGTTTTGCATACTCAGCCTTAGATGTTGGGGCCTCCAAAATTATTTCATCATGCACAACGGCGACTAGTTTTATATCATCTTGTTCGCATAAATACTGTTCCCAAAGTAGTGCTAAAGCTGCCTTGAGGATGTCTGCCCCTAATCCTTGAATCGGAGAGTTCAGCAGACGAGTGTAGTTGGATTCATCGCGATCCAATCCGTTGGCTTTTGTTGCCTTGCGGGGCTTTTGCAACTTTCGTCTGCGGCCAAACAGGGTTCTAACTTCCAGACCTTCCTGACGCCCTTGCGTCCGGTGCCACTTCACAATGCCGGGGTACGAACCCTTCCAAGAATTGAGGGCTATCTGGGCTTGATCCATCGTCCAGGAGATACCAAACATAGAGATTGCAGTTTGGCGAAGTGTGCGGGCCGAGCAGCCATAGATGGCTCCGAAGCCGATTGCTTTAGCCGCAGTCCTCTCGGACTTCGTTATCTGATCAGCGGGTTTACGTAACATCATCATTGCAGTGGCGGTGTGTACATCCTCGCCACGGTTGTAGATGCCCAGCAAAACCTCGTCGTTCGATACTTCAGCTACCAAACGGACTTCCAACTGTGAATAATCAGCCCGAACAAATACATGCTGGTTTTTAGATATAAACCCTTTTCTATATCTCGTTTCTTTTGGGATATTTTGAGCATTGGGCTCTCTGCTGCTCATTCTGCCTGATCTGACAATTTGGTTGTAGTCAGCGTGGATCCGACCATCAGGAGCTGCCTCTGCAAGCTTGATCAGTTTGTCCACCATCTGGGTGCGTGTCGCCGCCTTCTTGTATTCGGTGTACAGCCTCAGGATTTCATAGTCGGCCATATGAAAGGCCAACACATTTTTGTCACAGCTATAGCTTGTTTTGCCAGTCTTTTTGGAGACTTTGGGCTCCAGGGGAACACCCATCTCCACTAGGACCGGACCCAGTTGGGCGGGCGATGCCAAGTTAAAGCCTGTGGTCTTGCCCTTACCCTTGCCTGAATATTGAGGATGTACCAGGAGCAGCTTGGTCAATGGACATCTGTACTGCTCCAGAGCGCCTGCCTTCTCCATGTATTGGATGACCTCCAACTTCTTGTCTTCTCTGAATTTGGATTCTTCCTCCAGCAGCGCCTTGTAGTAAGGAACGTCCAGTTTCATGCCATTGACTTTCATCTGAACAATGGCGGGCAGAGCACGGCACTCCAATTGCCAGACATAGAAGATCTCTTCTTCTTGAGTGACTTTCCCTGCTGCTTCATGCAATTCAAAAAGAATCGCCACATCGTTGGCGGCATAGGCCAACATTTCTTCGGTGATCTCTTGATCTGGCTTCAGTCCGATGAAGGACTCTTGTAGTTCTTTCTTTTCTTCAATTGTTCTTCCCAGCCAGCGTTCGGCGATTGCCTTCAAACTGTTTCCCTTACCCCACTTACCCTTTCCAAATCCTTCTGGTTCCCCAGCAGTCTCGACCTTTGATGCCAGAAATGTATCGACAAGCAGCCCACGAACCTTGAGACCCTTTACCTCTAGGAAGTAACAGTCAAACGAGAGATTATGGCCCAGCTTCCCAAAGTCTTCGGAGGCAAGCAACGGAGCCAGCAATTTGATTTCTTCTCCGATTGCTCTGCAATCAATGATCAGCGTGTGTGATTTCGTACCTAGCTGAATCAGTAGAAGTTCGTCTTTAAATGGATCTAAACCTGTTGTTTCAATGTCAAGGGCTATCAGCCTGCCAGTCAGCATCAGCTCTGAGAGCTTCCTGCTCAGCAGCCAACCGCTCTTCACAACGGTCCAAGGTCTCTCTGAGTGCTGAAATGTCACTTGCTGCCATATCCAAGGAGATGTTTTCGTCGCCTTTGATGACCGTCACAAGCACCCCCTCTTCACCAAACGAATAATCCATCAAGACCATGTCATCTTCGCTGGATGACATCGTCACCTCGGCGTAAAAGGTGCCTGGCTCGTCGTCAATGAATTTAGGGTTAAGGGGCTGGTTAGTCACGGAATAAGAGGTGATCTCCAAAAGATAAGGAGGTTTTAGTACGCCGCAAGGGGGCTGAAGTAAAGAGTATGAGAAGTTCTTCTAACTTGTCGCTTTTGACCCTACCCCGAAATAAGTGGTTGGGGTCTTCGCGGGTTTACAGGACAGAGGGTTTTTCACGACAAGCCAGGAAGGAGTCTGCGGTCTGAATGTTTTTGAAATTTTCAGTATTGAGTCGCAGCCTAAACGCTCTTTATTTCAGACCATATCGATTGATACAGCTCATCGTCACTTTCACCTTCCTCATGTGCTCCTCCCATAAAGGGACGAGAACGTTTTTTAGGGCTGGTCACCCCGGAAGCCCTGTCCACACCGCCGGCCACACCGCCAGATTCTTCAGATCCATTGCGGGGATTGGGATTTGAGCGGTGGGTGGGGGTGGGCACCCCTGATGCATCGAAAGTTTTCTCACCACATATCTGTACCCCCATACCCACCTCCTTTATGTACTTATTACCCACATATCTTTGTTTAGGTATGTCCGGTATGACCACAGGATCACATCCACTGGCCTCACTACCGTCTTCGGGGTGGTCAGTGGTGTGGTCACGGTGTGGACACGGTGTGGACAGGGCACAAACGGGGGGCCAAAGTCCCAACCGTCTGTTCCCATTCCCTTTTCTCCTCCGTCCATGGACCCAACCCTTTTTCTCAGCGATTTGACGAACCCGCTGACTGGAAAAGTTGTTTTGCCGCTCCTTGTTGATCCCTAGGTGATCGAGGATCTCTGTGACCGTCACCGCGTCCTTAAAGACCTCCTTCTTGTCTAAGTACTCAAAGACCTCATCCGTCCACGGATCGGCTTCTGTGTGGTCCTCATTCCTGTCCATAATCTCGATCCGATCCCTTTCATCCCCAAACCTCCATTCCACCTTTGCGCGGTACTGCTGGAGGGCTCTGGCCCAAATGGCATCTCTGTTTTGCTCAGCCCAATCCAAGGGGAGCATTTTGTCGGGGATAGCGACGGTGACGAAGCGAGTGGATCCGGTGGAGTCCCTAAGTGGCGGGGCATTGGAGGTGGCCCAAAAGACGAACCGTCGAGGGTGTGGGATTGATGCTCTGTCGTAAGGGGCACGGAATGTGTCGACGGTCTCTGTGAGAAATGCCTTCAACCGCTCCTGATCAGCTCTTCGTGTCACGCCATCCAGCTCGGCCAGCTCCACCCCCCAACCTTTTTGGCATTTCATCAAGGCATCTCGGCCAAGGTCACCGACGCCTTCAACCCAGTGATCACGTCCGAACAGACAACGACCCAGAGCAGACTTTCCTCTCCACTGTGGGCCAACTAATACGAGTGTTTGTCTGTAGTCACAGCCGGGTTCAAAGATCCGAGCTACTGCGCTGATCAGGTAACGGGGGAGGAATTTTCGAGCGATGGGGTCATCAATACCGAGCAAGCACTGATCAAGATGATTCCACTCGTCAATGGGTAGTGGAGGGGTCTTGATACCGCTCAGGTATTCCTCGACGGGATCGAAACTGTTTTCAGAGGCCAGCAGCATCAGGGCATCGGTGGTGGGACCTTTGTCCCAAACAGCCTGAGGAGTGCTCAAGCGCAAATACAGCCCACCGATGCTGTTGGCACTCAGGGTGCGATCAGGCAGGTCGACATCTCCGCTTCTGATATTCAGGCGTGGATCACCGCCCAGAACGTGAGGCAGATAAAACAGAATCTCGTCGGGTGCCAGCCGTTGCCTACGACCAGAGCAATCAATGGCTCCGGGCATCACATCAGGGTTGATTACCGGTGGTTGTTCATCCGTCGTGCCAGGTTCAGGGCTTTTGGATTTCGATGCTTCTGGCAGGACTTCTAAGAAAGCGACGAACTCGCCCATCGCGGGGTTGAAACCCTCCCGCTTGTATTCCCACAGGGTGCCGTCAGCCCCTAGGTACTTGTCATTTTTCATCCAAGCCCTAGTGCCGCCTTTTTGTGTAGCGACCTCCAAAGGTGGGCTGAAGGACTGACCCTTCATGCAGTTCACCCGTCGTGGATTACCGGGCTCTTTATCTATGTATGTGCTGCACGCGCCGGAGTGATCCCTTCCACAAATAAGGCAAGGGGTCAGAGGACCTGATTGAACGATGGTCCCGTCGAAAGCCGACTCTTCTTTACTTCGCTCAAAGCTGGTTGCATCGACACAGGCTTGGATTACTGCCCACCACTCCGGTGTCGGCTCCTTGACCTTGTCCGGTGAGCCAATCCACTCGTAGTGCCCCCCGCTGACCTTGTGTTCCCCTAAGACGATGCACTGACCAGTCCCATAGAACAGCTCAATTTGCTCTGCATCTGTTTTTGGGTTTTGAACAGCAGGTTTGGTGGTGACTTTGCACTTCCCAAAGGGCTGATCGTTGTGGTGATAGGTCAGTAACGGGTGAGTGTCTTCGTTTAGTTGGAAGACGGCCTTCAGTCGATCACTAGTGGTGTTCCTAAGGATCCGCCAACCCACGTCCTCCATCTGGGCACCTTTAGCCAGACAGAAATCAATGGCAGTCGCGCCATCTATATCCAAGATCAGCAGGTAGTGATCGACCGTCTTGGCGCAGTTGAGTCCAACGCACTTGACGACATCACCCATCCCGGCAATGGCTTTAGACCCCCAGGAGCTGTTTTGCCATGCCTTCAGCTCATGGCCATGCCTTGGATCGACAGGTGCCTTGAATTTTTTGCCAGCTCCAACAGGCAGTAATGGCAGCCCCCTAAGCTGAGGCAGGTAGTCGCGCCACTGCTCCCAGGGATTATCCGTTCCCATTCCACTCCATACTGTTTCCGCTTATCTTGCCTAGAAGTGGACGCCTGTCCATGCGGGCATCGTTAATTTGCTTAAAGGAACGAGGATGGATAGAATTCGGCTCCTAGAACCAAGACACGACTACGTCGATCTATGCGGGTTTCAGACATCGATATTGGTTTCGAGAACATCTCGGAGCTGTTTGGCGATGGCCAGACAAATTTTGCGGTCTGGTTCGCTCGCATGATGGATGCGAACGGGTGGTCTCACCCCCGTCTCGTAGCGATGGCGACATCGTGCTCCAACGGCAAAGCATGGGTGCATGGATCCCAAGCGAACAGCCTTAGATATGGACGACTGAAATCTCCCGGCCCAAGGTCATTTGCAGTGCTGGCCTATTTATTTGCAGTCATCGACGCTTATCAGAAGGGGGATATGGATGAATTCATGCCAGACATGAGTGAACATAAAAAGTGGATTCAGAGTGCGGTCATCCTGAGAAATGACGACGATCAGCCAGCTTCCATTGGATACATGTTCGAGGTGTTTTGTGGATGGCGTAACCCACCTGAGAATGCAATCCAGCGGAACTTTACTGACGAGCAAGCAGCCCAAGTCACTCAGGCAGCAGGAAAGTTGGTCCGTCGATTGATGGCTGCCAACAACATGGATCTGCTGGACGACATGCCACGTTTGAAGAAGAATTTTTCTAACGACAAGGCAGGACAAGACACCTTTGGTTTGGTGGTTATTGGACAAGCCGAATGGTCAAACGAAGATTTAGACCACAACGTCATTTGTCTGTGTCACATGCTCCAGAAGGTATTCAAACAAGATCTGAATGCTGAAGAACTTATGAATGATTTGCTCAAAAGTATCTAGTACATAGATTTTCTGGTTGACATCCTGAATCCTTCTAGTTAGACACCAAGTACCGGTGTACTAACGGGTTTTTTCATGGCAATGACCAAAAGTGTCAAGGCTGTCAAGGATTTCCTGCCTGCCAGCTACAAGCTGCAGCTTGAAAAGGAATCAGAAGCAGCACAAGAGCGTTCAAAGTTCAGTGACGGCCCTGGTCGTTATTTGAAAGCACCCACAGAAACAACCGACGCCAAAGGTCGAAAGGTGCCCGGAACCTGTGAGTTCAGAATTATGGGGCCTAGTGATTGGGGCTGGCAGATCTGGTACACGAACGAAGAAGGATCACCACGTTGCAAACGCTGGTATGGGGATGATTTAACTGCCAAAGGCGTCGACAACGGGCAAGTTCCCGAAGATGAACTCCCGCCCAACTACAAGACTTATGAAAAGTCAGGCAAACCTCAGATCAAGAGGTACATCTCGATGGTTGTTTACAACATCGTAGAGGACACTTTCCAGATCTTGGATCTTGTCCCTGAAACGCTGCAGAAGCAATTCAACGCGGCTTGTATAAATCCGAAGTGGGGTTCACCTCTGGGATATGACTTCCTGTGGACCCGAACGGGTGAACAATTTTCGACTGAGCACACCCTCCAGCCACAACCTCACTACGAGGTTCCTGCTGAGATCCAAGCTCGATTTGATGCATTGGATGTCGACATTGTGGCTCACCTTCGTGATGCTCCAATCGATCAAGTCTGGGGAGACATTGAA
>CALDQF010000463.1 GCA_937911845.1 uncultured Phycisphaera sp.
CAGGTGAGGGCCACCGCCATCTCGGCGGTACCGTTGGATCCGGAATTCGCTTCCCGCGGTAGTCCACCACCAGCAGCGTTCCAATCCTGTGGCCACCACGGCCAAAGAAAGGGCCACCAGCAGCCAAAGCACTGGCCCCCCGCGTTCCAAGACGGCTCCGATCAAATCAATCACGATTCACATCCTACGATGGCGATGTGTCGACCGTACTCCAAGCACATCGTGACGCATGTGATGCCCTCTTGACGCGGGCATTGGAAGAAAGAGGCTGTGAGCCAGAACTGGCCGCGGCCATTGAGTACGCGGTGTTGGCGCCTGGAAAGCGTCTCCGACCGGCCCTCGTTCGGCTCGCAAACCAGTGCATTGGCGGGGAACTTGAAAAAGCGGAGGCTCCCGCGGCCGCCGTGGAAATGATCCACGCGTTCAGTTTGGTCCATGATGATCTGCCCGCCTTGGACAACGACGACTTGCGTCGAGGACGACCCACGCTGCACCGCCATACCGACGAAGCCACCGCCATTTTGGCCGGTGACGCCATGCCCATGTTGGCCATGAAACTCTTGGCTGAATCCCCCAATGGCTCGGCGATGTGCGCCGTGCTGGCCGAAGCCACACTGCGAATGATCGAAGGGCAAATGATGGATATGGCCGCCGAGCGCGAAGCCCTTGCCGCTGACGAACATAATTTGCGGTCTTTGCAAGCGGGCAAGACTGGCGCGCTCCTGGTTGCCGCCGTGCAATTGGGCGCCTTGAGTGCCAAGGCATCAGCAGAACAGATCAAAGCCCTGAACGCCTGGGCCAGCCATTTGGGGGAGCTGTTCCAACTGACCGACGATCTCTTGGATGCCACCGCCTCCAGCGAAGCCATGGGCAAACGGACCGGAAAGGATGAGGGGAAATCCAAACTGACTGGAGTCCGCGTGTACGGGCTGACAGGGCTTCGAGATCGGATCCAAAACTGTCGCCAGGAGGCCTTGAACGCCCTGCAATCGTTCGGTCCAGAGGCATCTGACCTCCGGCTGTTGACTGAAGAAATGGCGGACCGGAGTCGCTGAAGCTCCACGTTCAAGCCTCTTCAAGGCCTAGAATCCCGGCATGACGGCTCCGCTCCTGCCCACCATTGCTGGCCCCACCGATCTTCGGCGACTTCCTCCGGAGCAATTGCCCGGACTGGCCCAAGAAATTCGCGAGGCCATCATTGGTCAAGTGATGGCAACCGGTGGACACCTGGCCCCAAACCTTGGGGTCGTCGAACTCACCATGGCCTTGCACCGGGTCTTCAACTTCGAGCACGACCGACTGCTGTTCGATGTGGGACACCAATGCTACCCCCACAAAATCCTCACCGGACGCACCGATCAGTTGTCGACCCTCCGGCAGACGGGCGGCATGTCTGGCTTCCCCGAACCCAGCGAGTCCCCGTTTGATTTGTTTAGCGTCGGACACGCTGGCACTGGCATCTCGACCGCGGTGGGTATGGCCCGCGGCGACACACTGAAGGGTGAGGGATACCACAGCGAAAACAATCCAGAAGGTCGCCGAACGGTCGCCCTCATTGGCGATGCCTCCATCGTGAACGGCTTGGCCATGGAAGGGCTCAACAACGCAGGCACGCTGGATCGTCAGATGCTCATCGTGCTGAACGACAACGGCATGTCGATCTCCAAGCCTCAAGGCGGCTTCGCGAAGGCACTGGATCGAGTCCGTATGGATGGTCGCTACCTGGACGCCAAGTTGCGTGCCAAACGGGTGGCCGAAGCCATCCCCGGCGGCGAATCACTGGTGCGGTGGTACCACAAAATCGGCGAAGTGGCCAAAGACCTTGTGGCCGAGGATTCTTGGTTCTCGGATTTTGGCCTCTTGACCGTGGGCCCCGTGGATGGACACGACTTGCCCAAACTGGAATCGGTCCTGCGTGAAGTGGCCAAAGCCGACCGTCCCATTGTGCTTCACGTGCACACGGTGAAGGGCAAAGGGTTTGAGCATGCCGAAGGCAATGCCACCAAATTCCACTCCCCGCCTGCCTTCCAAGTGAAGGGATGCAGCGTGGAGACCGCTAGCAAAGGACGGGCTTTTACCGCCGCATTCTCCGACGCGTTGGCTTCAACAATGGCCCAAGACGATCGAGTGGTGGCGTGCACCGCGGCGATGCCAGATGGCACCGGAATCACTCGTATTCTGGAGGAATACCCAGACCGCGCTTGGGATGTGGGCATTTGTGAATCCCACGCCATGGACATGATGGCAGGCCTGGCCAAAACCGGATTCCGCCCTTTCTTCGCGGTGTATTCCACGTTCCTCCAACGGGCCTTCGATCAAGCGTTCCAAGAAGTCAGCTTGCAAGGCCTTGCTGTTCGCCTGTGTCTTGACCGGGCCGGTCTGGTGGGCGGTGATGGCGCTGTCCATCACGGCTTCTGCGACATCTCCCTGCTTCGAACCTTGCCCAATGCGGCCCTCTTGGCGCCGATCGATGAGCCAAGCTTGAAAGCCGCGGTGGACTGGATGGCGGGCTATGACGATGGTTTGTCCGCCGTACGCTATCCCCGAGGCACCGTCACCGAACGCGACTTGGGACCATGCCCACCATTCGAATTGGGACGATCCCATCCCCTGCTCACACCAGAACCCCCCGTGGCCGCAATTGTGTCGTATGGCACCAGTGGATTGGACGCTTTGGAAGCGGCCGAAGCGTTGGCCGCTGAAGGGATGCCCGTTGAAGTGCACGATGGTCGGTTCGCAGCCCCCGTGGACCTCCAACTCCTCGAAGACCTAGCCCGCCGTGAACTGCCCGTGATCACAGTCGAAGACCACGGGCTCCCCGGCGGTTTTGGCGCGGCCGTCGCGGAAGCCGCGGCCGATGCTGGACTGCCTCTGCGCTTGCGTCGATTGGGCATTCCAGACCAATGGATTCCTTGCGGCAGCCAGTCTGACCAAAAGAAGATGGCAGGGATCGATGCCGAGTCCATCACGAACGCACTTCGTCAATTGGTCGCCAATATCCCCGGATAAAACCCCTCCGCAAAAGCCAGGTAGATTTCTGTCTTTGTTGCGATGGGCGGGGCCAGTGCCGATCAGTGGCGTAGTTCTCCAGAAGTTCCCGCGAAACGTCGGTCAACTGGCATCAACAGCAAAGCAACACGCTCAAGCAGCCGAACCGAATTGCGTTCGTAGTCGGCGTAACCGCCGTCGGCTTGTTGAAGTTGTCGCTCAATGGCATCGGTGGTGACTCCCGCCTGATCCATGTGCTGGGCTTCGGAACCGCACCAACTCATGATTCGATCGTGGGAGCATTCGGGATGAAACTGGAACCCGTACGTCCGCAAGCCCTTGGCAAAAGCTTGGACCGCCGTATCGTCTGACTTGGCCAGACCCTTGGCTCCGTCCGGCAACGTGGTGATGGCTTCACCATGATGGTGTAATTGCACATGGGTCC
>CALDQF010000464.1 GCA_937911845.1 uncultured Phycisphaera sp.
CAGGCGGCAATTACGAAGCCAAACCCCTCGGTGAGTCGCAACCGCCGCTTGGCAACTTTTCTCCGGGTCGGGCAACCGGTCCCGTCGAAAACTACCGTGACGGTGGCGGGCCGGACGACTTGCCCATTTGACGCGGTCGACCAAAGCTCACCGCTGGCCACTTCTTCGTGCGGGTGATTGGCAAAGTGCGCGCTTTCGCGCCATGATGCACCTTGTCGATGCCCAAAGCACTGGACGAATCTGATTTTCGCCGTCTGGTTGCATCAGCACGCTGGGGTGATGACCACGCTTGGCGCACTTTGGTGGAGCATTGGACTCCGCGTCTGTTTGCGTTCTTGCATAGCCGCTGCCGTGATCCAGAACTCAGCGAAGAATTGGTTCAAGACGTATTTGTCAAAGTGGCCCAGCGGTTGGTGGACTATGACGAACGGGGGCGTTTCTCGAGTTGGATCATGTTGATTGCCATCAACCGCCTGCGGGATGAAATGCGGCGTCGAACGCGGCATGCACGACCAATGGAGCACGAAACCTTGGGGGCTCTGGCCGGCAGCACTCCATCGACGGCGGCAGATGCCCCCGGGGAGCAAGAATCTCGAAAGGCTTTGGACGAGGCCCTCAGGAGCCTCTCGGAGGCCGAACGAGAATTGCTGCACCTGAGGCACGCCGTCGGCCTCTCGTTTTCCGACATATCCGAATTGCTGGGCGAGCCACGGGGCACCCTTTTGGCCCGGCATCACCGGGTTCTGGGCAAGTTGCGTGCCTTTTTGGCCCCGCATGATCCCAACAGTCCTCAGGAACCGAACGCCTCTTCAAGCGAATAGGGGGGGAGCGGTATGAATTCTCGCAATCATTCGGAGACCTCAGACGTTTCACTTCAAGCGATGGCTTCTCACGACACCAACCCGAGCACTGAAGTCCCCATCGGAGGCTTTGACGAAGCCGCATTCGGTGATCCTCAACTCGAAGCGCAACTGACCCAGCATTTCGCCCGCGACGCGGACGCGACCGGGGTTGACCTTTCGGCGTTGGCCGCCCGCGTGGCCTCGGTCTCAGCGGAAGAACTGCCGTCCCGGGTGTACCGCCCACGGGT
>CALDQF010000465.1 GCA_937911845.1 uncultured Phycisphaera sp.
ACCGGGAAGACTCACTCCCTGACGGCCGCGGACTTCACCAGAGCGACGAACCTCAAGAACAGCACGATCAGCATCAGCTTCAAGGACGTGACAACGCACTCGTCCATCCACCATGGCCACAACGTTGCCGACGCGCAAGCCCGCAAAAATCTCTTTGGGCAGAGGAAGTTCTTCACCTTGGGCAAGAGACTCTGGTCGGAGTACCACCTGATCGTGACGGACCAGAAGACGCACGCCATCAAAACGCCCCAGTCGAATCTTGGGGCCAGGTAAATCAAGCAACAAGGCGGCTCCGGCAGACAACGCCCGACGGCTCGCCTCGCGGTGCCAAGAGGCATCGCCGTGAGAAAGGTTCACACGAATGCAGTCAGCGCCGGCATGGACGAGGTCAGGGGCCAGTTCGGCACTGGCCGGCCCAATGGTGGCCAAGATGCGGGTCAGTCTGCTCAAGGGTTGGCCGCTTTTTCGTACTGATCCAAGAAGAAAGAGGAGGCTCGGGCTTGCAAGGCCAGAGTTCCTGTGGATTCAAGATCCCACCAACGCATCGACTTGAACCCATCGCGAAGCCAACCTGCCTTCACGGCTGCTAAGACAGTGGGATCGTTGAGATCGGCCACGGTGTCATTCGGCATCGGGACCGATGGGAGTGCATCGAAGCGTTCGAGCATGAGACGCAACTCCGGATCTTCCACATCCGCCGCCATCACCACGGCGTCAGAGGACGGATAGGCAGGATGCTCAACAATGGCATGCCAAGCTTCACGCAACTCATCACGATGATCCATGGCCATAGAAACGAACAAGGGGACGATGAACGCCCGGGCCGAACGATTGGGATACGCGGCGGCTTTTGCCTCTGCAAAAGGATCGACCTCATCGATCATCCGATCTCCAAGTTGCTCGTAGACTTCGGATCGAATTGGCAACCGACGCAAAGCAAACCGCTGAGGTCCGTCAGGATCGCTGGACGGAAGCTGCCAAAGAGACTGAGCTTCGACTGTTAAACAAAAGCGAATGAATCGTCTGGACAATTCTGGACTCGGTGCCCCTCGGAGCAAGGAAATTGGGTCGGCATCCACAACGGTCTGGCCAGCCGCATCCCGGTACTGGATGCGACCGTTAATTCCAGCGGCTTCTAAAGCGGCGACTTGCGCTCGACCGTAAAAATCAATGCATGGGCCTATGGCCGCTTCACCGGCCCCCACATCACCCGGAACACGAGTGGATGATCCACTGACTGAACGAGCGTTGGCCGCGGCACGGCGAATGAGGGCCCACCCCCGCTGCCATCCAAGGTGTTCAAGAATCGACTGCAGAGCCGTGGTGACGGAACCGCTCATGGCTGGATTCACAAAAGCGACTCGACCTCGCAATTTCGGGTGGGCCAACATCGACCAATCGATAGGACGAGGAAGTTCACGCTGAGCAAACTCATCCTCATTCCAAATCAGCCCAAAGCTCGACAACGCGGTGCCAATCCAAAACGACTGCTCGTCGTAAAGACGACCATCAGCAATGGTGTCGGTGGGGAACCAAGCCGTGAGCTCTTCCGTTGTGAAACCGTGCGGAACAGAGATGGTGGACTCAGGATCATCAGCCTCGGTGGGCTTGGCCAGAACACCGTGCTCGTAGGACCCGCCACCAAAACCAAATCGATATCACCCCCGAAAGGAGCGCCGGCTACCGCCGCCGCCTTCCATTGGCTTTGCAACAACTTGCGAATTTCGCTTGTGCCTCCTGGGGTACTCCAAGCAACATGAGCATCCGTTCCGAACTCACGCTGGTGCCATTTGCTGAATCGTGACCCAAGTTCGAACCGAATCTGCTCGTTGTGGGGCGTCATCACCACCACACCCGGACCGAGTTGAGATACAGAGCCGGATCGCAAAAACGCAGGGACCAGCAACACGACCGCAACACACACGAGAACGATGGTGCCGAACCGGTTCATAAAGATGCCACTTCACGCAAAGATTGAATCAGATCCTGCGTGGCCTTCACTGGATCTTCGGCGTAGATGATGCTGCGGCTGGCATTCACCAATACACCAATTCCGTCAACAAACGCCTCGGCAACATCAGAAGCGCTTCCACCTTGTGCCCCGACACCTGGCATTAAAAACCATTGCTTAGGCATTCGTTCACGAAGCTCGGCAATTTCCGCAGCATGGGTCGCCCCTACGACGGCCCCCAGGCGACTCCATTTGGAGTCGGGTTCAAGATGGGCTTCACCCAATTCGTGGACCATGTCCGCGACAGCATGGGCGACGGTCCTGCCGTCTTCGAGGAGAAGCGTCTGCAACGCCGTTCCGCCGGGATTGCTCGTGCGGACCAAGGCGAATGCAGCGCCTTCCTCGAGGAAGGGCTGCATGCCATCGGCCCCGAGATAAGGGCTGATCGTGACCCAGTCAGCCGGAGCACTGGGGCGAGAGAACGCTGAGGCGGCATAATGCTCGCTGGAAACCCCAATGTCCCCGCGCTTTGCATCGAGGACCACAACCAATCCAGCTTGACTGGCATACAGAGCCAACTGGTCCCGCACCGTGATTCCATCTGGCCCAAACCGCTCATAACAGGCCGACTGGATTTTGACCGCGGGAACGAGATCGGCCAAATGGTCGACGATTCGCACACCAAAGTCTCTGATAACTTGAAGATCATCCCCTGCTGGGAGACGGCGGCGTATTGGGTCAATCCCGACACACAGCGGAGCACCGGTGCGGCGAACCGCTGATTCAAGCAATGCTGGTTCTGACATGAATGCATAGATGCTACCCCAGTGCGGTAAGATGTGATTCAATGGTGCCTCGTCATTTGGAGCTGGAACGCGATCGTGGACTCCGTATCGAATGGAGCGATGGCCGTTCTTCGTATCTCTCGGTGGGTCTTTTGCGAAAGATGAGCCCCTCCGCTGAGACCAAGAAGCTTCGAGAAGAAATGTCCAGCAACCCATTGGCCGTGCTCCCCAGTTCTGGAGGCGGGGAACTTCGGGCGGAGGATGCTGAGCTTGTCGGAAATTATGCTCTTCGTATTCGCTTCTCCGATGGCCATGACACCGGGATTTACACCTGGGACTACTTGCTCCATTTGGTCGAGCCGACCGCTCAGGAATCATCATGAGCACGCCGCGTGTGCTCTTGGTTGAAGACACCACATTCCACAGCGTCGCCCCCCTTGCCATCAACCACATCAAAGTCGCCTTCGAAGCCGAAGGATGCCAAGCCGACGTGATTCGGGAGTCGGAGGCGGTGAATTTTCAGCCATCAAGATTTGACCTTCTGTCCCGCCGAAATCTCAAAAGGCTGATCGAAGCACCCTCTGACATTGCCATTGCGGCCGGATCTCGAGCCCAAAAACTTCTGAAGCAAGCCCGGCGAGATTTCCGTTCGTGGTGGCCCGAAGCTGAAGTAGAACCTGGAATTCCCATGCCTCTGCTTGCAACTTCCCGAACCCCCCAGCATCCGCCCCAAGCGTTAGGGATCTGCAGCGATGACCCCACCACCCAGAGAGCAGCCCAACTGGTGGCCGAGGAATTGGATCTGTTGCTGGTTGACCTAATGACCCATTCGTCCCAAGCGGATATCACTCTTCACTCAAGTCGAGAAATCCAGTCCCATTTGCACGCATTGGATCTGATCCTGTGTGATCGACCCGGCGAAGACCTTCCTGCGCTCCGTGCAGCCTTGTGCGGAGTCGCAGTGATTGGCCCTGGCGTATGCAACGAGGAGCCCTTCGACCGTGATGCCATTGATGTTTGGCGGACAATGAGTCGTCAGCTGCTCCAAGACCCCGACCTCCGGCTGTCCCATGCCGAAACATGGTCCACATGGCTGACCAACCGTCATGACCCCCGAACAATTGCTCAACGACTTCTGGGAGGATTGCCCCTCCTGCGACATAAGATGAACTGATGCCTCTGCCGCGTATTGCCATCAGTCTCGGCGACCCCTTTGGTATTGGACCAGAAGTGGTAGTCGCTGCATTGGCCGATCGAGCGTTGCGAAGTTCGGCCCAGTGGGTCATTCATGGCAGCAGCCAACCCATGCTGGAAGCGGCAGAAAAGCGAAACATTGAACCTTGGTGGTATCGGGTTGACTTTGATGGCGAGCGGCAGGAGCACGGTTTTTCACATCCAGCCGTCCTCATCGATGAGCCCCTTCCAAGCGATGGGTTCAGCCAACCGGGCCCCAGCGAATCAGGAGGTCATCTCAGCAAGCAGTGGGTTGAACGAGCGGTGGCCGACACGCTCCGCCCCAACAATCATGTCCGACACGCCGACGCCATGGTGACCGCTCCCATCTCCAAATCAAGTTGGAGGCTGGCGGGGTACCAGTGGCCTGGGCACACTGAATTGTTGGCCCATCGGTGCCAAGCCCAACCTCATGCCATGGGCTTTGTTGCGGGACGACTCAAGATCGTTTTGGCCACGTGCCACCAACCCTTGGAAACGGTTTGCGAAACACTTTCAATTGGCCGAGTGCATGACTGTATTGGGCTTGGAGTTCAGTTTGCCCGTCAACTTGGGCTATCCGCACCGCGGATCGCGGTGTGTGGGATCAACCCGCATGCTGGAGAAGATGGCCTGCTCGGGGACGAGGAACATCGCATCATCCTGCCGGCCATCGAGCTGGCTCAGCTCCAGTGGAGCCGCGACAGCGACACCCAGATCACCGGCCCCTGGCCTGGAGATACGGTTTGGAAGAGCGCCCTTGCCGGTAGGCATGATGTCGTGGTGGCGATGTACCATGATCAGGGATTAATCCCCGCCAAACTTGTTGCCCCTGAAGGCGCGGTCAACGTCACCCTTGGACTGCCCGTGGTTCGTACCAGTCCCGACCACGGCACAGCATTTGACATTGCGGGGCTAGGCAAAGCCGATGATTCAAGCATGAAGAGGGCCATCGAACTGGCCCTTGATCTCATTCCTGTTGGAACCTCCTTATGAAATTTCTCGTGCTCTCCACCTCTTTGTCACCAAGCAGTCGATCCCGAATCTTGGCACGGTCGGCCTTTGATCGACTTCCCGACGGTCACGAGTCGACTTGGATAGATTTGCAAACCGAAGGGCTCCCCCTGTGTGATGGCGGCCCCGCCGCGGACGAGCGAGTCGATCGGCTCCGCCGAACGGTTGCGGGCAGCGATGGAGTTCTGATTTCTTTTGGGATCTACAACTACCTCGCACCCGCGGCAACCAAAAATGTCGTGGAATGGGCGGGAAGAGCCGCCTTTGAAGGCAAAGTGGTGGCTTTCGCGGCGGTTGGGGGCGGTCCAGGATCCCTGCCCTGCGTCGCGAGCCTGACCACCCCAATGCTTCTGGATTTTGGCGCTGTGGTTTGCCCAAATTTTGTTTATACGACTGGGGGCAGCTTCGTCGATGATGCACTCGTCGATTCGGATGTCCAAGGACGGCTCGACGATTTTATTTCGGCTTGGACCACCCTGACCCAACGCGTGCGTGCTGGAGATCATCATGCCTGATACCGCCACCATGGAAGCCATTGTCAGTCTCTGCAAAAGACGAGGCTTCATTTTTCCGGCCAGCGAAATTTATGGTGGCCTGAATGGATTCTGGGATTATGGGCCTCTTGGGACCGCACTCAAGAACAATGTTCGGGACGCATGGTGGCACGACATGGTCGATTGCCCCCCCGACGGTCCCGATGGGCAGCCAGTCTCTATCGTTGGCCTTGATTCTTCGATCATCCAAAACCCTCGCGTCTGGGAAGCATCTGGCCATGTTGGCGGCTTCAATGATCCCATGGTGGACTGTCGGGAATCCAAAGCCCGGTACAGAGCGGACCATCTGGGATTCTTAGGACGAAAGGGGGACACGACCGGGCAATTCTTCGCCTTTGTCAGTGGCGACGACAGCTCCATGAGCAAGGCACGGAAGAAGTTGGAGAAGTACGTCAAGGCCAAACTCTCTGATGATGATCTCGATTTCTGCGGCATCGAATCCATGACAACCGCTCGACTCGCCATCACGGTCGGACCCGATGCCAAAGAAGCAGGTACTTTGACTGAGCCGCGACAGTTCAACCTCATGTTCAAGACCTACGTCGGCGCACTCCAAGACGAGGACGCGGCGGCTTACCTCCGCCCCGAGACCGCACAAGGCATCTTTCTGAACTTCAAAAACGTGTGTGACACATCACGGGTCCGGGTCCCATTCGGAATCGCCCAAATCGGTAAAGCATTCCGCAACGAAGTGACCCCACGGAACTTTATTTTCCGCTCTCGAGAATTCGAACAAATGGAGCTCGAGTTCTTCTGTCACGGTGACGACGCACCAAAGTGGTATGAATTCTGGTGTGAAACCCGAAAGAACTGGTGGGGCACCATCGGAGTCAAGAACGACAATCTCTTGCTGCGATCCCACGACTCCGATGAACTGGCCCACTACGCCAAAGATGGATGCGGCACGTTTGACGTGGAATACCGATTTCCCTTCACCGCCCCGGGGTACGGCGAGCTGGAAGGCGTGGCGCACCGCTCCAACTACGACCTTTCGCAACACGCTCAGCACGCCGGCGCGAAACTGGAATACTTCGATCAAGAGCGCAATGAAAGGTACCTCCCCCATGTCATTGAGCCTTCGGCCGGCCTATCCCGAGGCGTGCTCGCAGTCCTGTGCGAGGCCTACACCGAAGATCCGGATCGACCATCAGGTGTCTACATGAAGTTCCACCCTCGTGTGGCGCCAATTAAGGCTGGCATCTTCCCCTTGGTCAACAAAGACGGCCTTCCGGAAATTGCATCCGCCATCCACCGAGAACTTCGTGGCAAATACCGCTTGGAATACGACCCGAAGCAGTCCATTGGCAAACGCTACGCACGTATGGACGAAGCCGGCACCCCGTTCTGCTTCACGGTGGACGCTGGAACTTTGGAGACAGGAAACCTCACTGTGCGGCACCGCGACACTCTCGCTCAAGAGTCAGTCAACAAAGATCAGGTCGGGAACTTCTTGGAGGATCAACTCGGATGAGAAGTTTCATAGCTGCTTGCATTTTGGCTACTCTGTCGAGTTGCGCGAATCCGTTCCTAGAGAACTACAGCGGCACCCGATTTCCTGAAACGGAACAAGCGTTGCTACTGATGGAACCCCCCCAAGACCTGTCCCCAATAGGCCGCAGTGCATTTATTGCCACCCAGGTTCTTGGAGACAGCGAAGCGATCGCGGCAGCCCAAGAAGTTGGAGCGACCGCTGTGGTCTGGTCCAAAAGTTACCTGAACTCAACCACCGATCTCACCACTCGTGTGCAACCGGTGACGTCCAACACGACGACCACCATCGTGGGTGATGTCAACGCCCAAGTGACCACCACCCAAACCGATTACCAGTACATCCCAGAGACCAGAACCAACCACTGGTGGGAATACAAGGCTGCGTTTTACCGCATACCCAAGTAAGCAGGATTCGCTTACCGCAGTCCGTATTCCTTCAACTTTCGATAGAGCGTTCTTTCCCCTAGACCAAGCAATTTGGCCGTCTGCTCCCGGTTCCCCTTGGTCAGGGCGAGGGTTTGTCGTATCGCTTCCTTCTCAAGACGGGCAAGACCAATACCCGCCAATGACCCGGCTTGCAGATCGCCGCCGTCATCTTCGACATCTGCAGTCTGAATCTCATGGGGCAGGCTTTGCAGGCCGAGGTCTCCTTCAGCCATGACCACCATTCGCTGAACCGCGTTGGCAAGTTCACGAACGTTTCCTGGCCAATCCCACGCCACGAGACGCAGCATGGCCGCATCCTCGACCCGAGGAACAGGACGGCCAATCTCAGATGCCCACTTCCTTACAAAGTGACGAACCAGCAAAGGAATATCCTCACGACGTTGCCGCAAGGCTGGAATGTGGATTTCGGTACCGCGAATTCGATAGTACAAGTCCTCTCGGAAACTGCCGTCTTGGATGTCCTGCTTCAAGTCTCGATTGGTAGCGCTGACGAATCGAACATCGGTTCGCCGAGGGTCGTTCGCACCCAGTCGGACAATTTCGCCAGACTCAAGAACGCGGAGCAGTCGAGATTGCATCCCCATCGGCATGTCGCCAATTTCATCGAGAAACAAACTCCCCTTGTCCGCGTATTCGAAAACGCCCTCACGATCACGCTCGGCCCCGGTATACGCGCCTCGTACGTGCCCAAACAGTTCGTCTTCAAGCAAACTTTCCGACTGGCCTGCGGCGTTAAAGGTGACATAACGATGGGAGGACCGTGGGGACATCAAATGTATGGCCGCGGCCACCAACTCTTTTCCCGTGCCAGATTCTCCGGTAATCAAAACCGGAAGGTTAGATGCGGCGACGCGTCGAATGGACTCGATTACTGCACGCATACCTTGGGACTGGCCGACGATCCCGTGAAAATGATCTACGGCATCGAGATCTTCCTTGAGGCCCTGGTTCTGCTGGCGAAGCAATGATGTTTCCGCCGCACGCTGCACGAGGTTTCGAAACACATCCAGATCGAGGGGCTTTTCGATGAAGTCGTACGCCCCACCTTGCAAGGCTGCTTTTGCCGTCGCGACTTCACCGTGGGCAGTCACCATAATGGTGGTGGCGTCAGGCTGATGCTCTTGGGCCAAGCGAAGAACATCCAGTCCGGCTGTTTCGGACTCCATCACCAAATCAGTGACCACCACATCAAAGGCTCCGTGACGCAACTCATCCACGGCCTCCGCCGCAGAGTGAACCATGGTGCAGATGTGGCCTGGTCGGCGTAACGCATCGACCATGGTTTCAGCGTGCTCGACGTCGTCATCTACCAAGAGGACCTGTGCTGGTTCCATAGCCAGATTCTACGATTTTGCTCCTAGGCGGCCCCGATTCATCTCAAATATGCTTTTTTCGGACGAAGCGGCCTATTTGAACCTCAGAGTTGCCTTCGCCGCCAAGTTGGTTCAAACTGTGTCCATGTTCCTGCCCACTCTTATTGTGTCGACCGCGTTGTCTCAGGGCAGCGATTCCGTCGAATGGTTCTTTTTCGACCTCGAAACCAACGGCGAACCCGCGGAATTCTTCAGTACCACTCCAATTCGTCCGAACGGAGAGACCTACCAGTTCTTCTGGACATTGCTCTCATTTGAGATTCAGCTCACCAACGAAGAGACCGGATTCGTTTTCCCTTGGGAAGATATTTCTGGCGACTTGCCCGTTGAATACTTCGGCGGTGATGGCACCGTGGCGGGACCAGCTCGGTGCACTATTTTGGAACTGACCCCAACCTACCCCGAGCCACCCGAAGAGCCTGAGATCACTGGAATCGTTGGCTTGGAAATCATGCCGGATGGACTGGGACGCTTTTACGCACAAGACCTTATTTTTGGTGGGTACCTTGGCTACGCGTTGACCGGGCTTCGGGTGTCGTTGGTGGCCAACATCACGGCCAATGGTGAAGCTGAGCCAAACCCATATGACCTGAATGGTGACGGTGTCGTGGGCTTTGTGGATCTGACCCAGTTGCTGTCCGCCTGGGGACAACCATGCAACAGTTGTCCTGAGGACTTTGATGGCAATGGGTCAGTTGGCTTCACCGACCTGACCGCCCTGCTTTCCAACTGGGAGTGATTTCTTCTCAGAACCATCAACCCCTCCTCTCCACCTGGAGAGCGGCTGTAAATTGGTCCGCAAAAGTTAGAATGCGTTCCGCATGAGCAACGATGCAATATCTACCGGCCCAGAGCTTCCGGACAATCCCTCCGAATCAACGGTAGATGACCCCCGCCTGTTGGCCAACCGAGACTTGTCTTGGCTCAGGTTCCTCTCTCGGGTCCGCCTTCAGAGCTCTGACACCCGCCACCCGCTCTTGGATCGGGTTCGGTTTGCGGGAATTGCCACGGCCATCCTTGATGAATTTTTCATGAAGCGGATCGCGCTCATGCTCGAGCGTCTGGAAGAAGGGCGTGTCACCGCATCCTTGGACGGCCTGTCCATTCGGGAGGTCCTCGAAAGATCCACCAAGTTGATCAAGCAAGAACAAGTTGAACTTGATCGCATCTGGTTTGAAGAACTGGTGCCCAGCCTCAAGACACATGGGGTGGTCGTCCTTGAATACGGAGAACTCCCCCCTACCGACCGGCTTCGGGTCGATCAGTGGTTTGAACGTGAAGTGGAGCCGGTGCTCACTCCACTTGCCGTTGATGAGGGACACCCCTTCCCGTTCATTAGCAATCTCTCCACCAGTTTGGGAGTC
>CALDQF010000466.1 GCA_937911845.1 uncultured Phycisphaera sp.
CCAACATCCAGAATGCCTACGGGTCCGTGAAGTTGTTTCACTTCGACCGAACCACGAACGAGGCGGTCGATCGTCAAATAGGTCAAAGTGATCCACTTCACTGTTTCTTTGGTGCCCATTGAAGCGGCTTCCAAGGGAATTGAGCCTTGAAGGGTGACGGTTTGGGGTTCAAAAAATGAGGGTGAAAGAGCCAATGATCGCGTCAGTGCGTTGGCGGCGTTCCGGTCATCCTCGGTCAAATCGAAGGGATAACTTTTTCCGTCAGTCTGGATCTGAGGGTCAGACATCGCAGAGATGGATTGTGCGAATTGAACAAAGTCTCCATCGCCAGCAATGGTCAAGCCGCGAGGCGCGTTCAGGGCTTCGTCGAGCCGGCGGCCTGTGAGCTGAAGAGGGCCCGAAGCTGGGCTAAGGCCTATGCCCAGTTTGCCGTCAGAACGCAAAGACAACTCAAGGTCGATGAGAGCGTCTCCTCGTTGAACAGTGGCTTTCGGCCGTACGGAGTTCGCAATCAAAGATTGAATCTCGGCAATAGAAGGCCAAGCAACCCCTTCAAGTTCAGCGAAGCGGTCACCCGGCTCCAAAAGACTCTCGCTGGGCGCCCCATCCGCGATGGAGTCAATTTGAGGTACGGGCGACAAGCCCGCCCAACCACGTTCAGTGCCATTTTCGGAGATCAGAGGAAGGACGGATCTCGTACCAGCAGGAACCTCAACAACTCCACCTTCCGGCGTTGAGAATCTCAGCCTCGGGGCCATCGTGGCCAATGATCGATCAGCAGCTTGAGAAAAAGAGTTCACAGGGTCACCGTCTAGGTGAGTCAAAACGGAACCAGCTGGGACGGCGGACAGGCCGGCCGAGGACCACAGCTTTTGGGACATCACGTCGTCCAGGTCAGAACGGAGAGTCGCGCTGGCTGCAGGGAGGATGCCTAGCGACAACAGACCCCTTGGTCCAACCTCAGGAAGGACAGAAGCCTCCCGAATCTGCCCATCTCGGGTCCATTCAAGCACCAGTGGCGCATCGGGCTTGGCCATCGCGGCCGAGACATCTACGTCCTTGAAAGTGGATACAGGCGCACCATTCACCTTGGTGATGGTGTCACCAGGCAAGAGTCCGGCCCGGTCCGCCGGGCCCCCGATTTGGGTGGAACCGATGACAGGCGCCTCGAACTTGACTCCAATACCAAACGCAACCACAAAAAGGAAAATGGCCAGAATCAAGTTCATCACCACACCAGCAGAAATAATGACCATTCGCTTGCCGACCGGAGCCGAGTTGTAACTTCTGGGATCATCACTCACGGCTTCGGGATTGCCATCTTCCTGTCCGAGCATGGAGACGAATCCGCCAAGAGGCAACAGTCGCAAGGAATATTCCGTCTCACCGAGGCCATGCTTCGCCAATTCCTCGTCTGTGAGTTTGTCAGCTGGAGAACCTGTCAACTCAACCACGCGGGCCTGGGTGGACCCCGTCACCAAACCGATGCCTCGACGCCAAGAAAGCAGAACAGGCCCCATCCCCACCGCAAAAGCACCAGTACGGACTCCAGCCCACTTCGCCGCGGCAAAGTGGCCAAGTTCGTGGAAGAAAATAAGAGCGCCGAATCCAAGGATGACGGCAGGTAAATTGATGACTGTGTCAAGCATGATGGCTCACGGGAATCGGTTGGCGACATCTGCACGAACGGCGATGTCAAGTTCAAGAATGTCAGTCAGGTTGCTTGGGGCATGGTGGCCGAATCGATCGACCGCGTCCGCCACGAAATGGTAGACGTCTAGGTAGGAAAGCCGCCCATCCAAAAAAGCCTTCACGCAAACTTCATCGGCCGCGTTGAGCACACAGCCCGCTCCGCCGCCCTTTCGGATGACTTCGTATCCGAGATCTACGAAGGGGAAGCGAGCAGCATCCACAGGGGAAAATTCGAGCTTTGTCAGGTCCAATGGGTCGAGCGCTGGAGCGACGGCAGCATCATGTTCACCTGCTGTGAGAGCCCAACGAATGGGGCCCGCCATATCTGGGGTAGACATTTGCATCAGCGTTGTGCCATCACGCAAGTGCACCATGCCATGGACCAGGGAGCCGGGGTGGACTATGGCCTCAAGCTGCTGGTCTGTGACGCCAAAGAGGTGGTGAGCCTCTACCAATTCCAACGCCTTGTTGGCCATGGTGGCACTGTCGACAGTGATTCGAGGCCCCATGTCCCATACAGGATGGTTGAGCGCTTGCTGCGGAGTCACTTTCCGAAGATCGACCAAGGAAGTGTCTCGGAACGGACCTCCGGAAGCGGTCAGCACAATCGACTTCACTTGTTCGGAACGAACGCCTCGCAGGCATTGGGCAATTGCCGCGTGCTCTGAATCCACGGGCCACAATGTCCCTGAGGAGGATTGAAGCGCTTGCTGAACCAGATGCCCGGCACAGACTAGGGTTTCTTTGTTCGCCAAAGCGACTGACGCGCCCAATTCAATTGCCCGGAGTGTGGGACGCAAACCGGCGGCACCAACGATCGCGGAAACCACGATGGTCTCACTCGAGGCGCAGGCTTCAACCAATTGCAATGCGGCGTCTACGCCGCAGTAGTCAGTCCGATCATCCTCCACGACCGAAGCAATCTTCGCGGAAGGCCAGAAGATCTGTGACTCCTCGAAGAGTGGATCGATACGAGTGCCACAGGCAAGCCCAACGCATTCCCAACTGGGATCAGCTTGCTGAAGTTGCTTCAAGACGTCGAGGGTTCGACGACCAATCGTGCCGGTTGCACCAAGAACAATGACTTTTTGGGGTCTCATTCACGTTCCGCAGTGCGGGGCCCCGACGTCCGACGGACAGATCTGCGAAGGCGAGAGAGTTTTGGCTTGGGCTTGTCCTCGGCGGTCGAAGAAGGAGCGCTCGAGCGAGAGGGGCTTGCGGCCGGGTCACCCGAAGACTCTTTTTTCTTCTGAGGGCCCTTTCCTGATCGCCGTGACGTTCGCGGCTTGGGATCATTTGAGGGGTTTTTGGGATCATCCGATGGGTTGGACTTGGATTTGGACTGACTCTCGTCGGAAGTTATGGCTTCGGAGTCGTCGGAACCATCGGCCCCATTGTTCTGGTCGGAATCGGGTCGGCCCCGGCCGCGTCTTCGGCGCCGACGACGCTTCTTACGGCCCGCGGATTCGGAGTCTGAACCATCCGACTCAGATTGATCTGCGTCATTTGCCGATGATCTGTCAGAAGAATCATTGGCAGAAGATTGTGATTCGGCGGACGGTACGGGTTCGGGAAGAAGCATCTCCTTGACTTTGACAACCTGATCGGGTGCCAACCGAGTCATGTAACTCTTGACATCAAACCCCAGCTCTTCGCGGATGCGATCAAGGAGCAGCGTGCTCTTCAGACCAGCTTCTTTTGCCAGGACGTGCACCGCAACGGGACCATCAGGCGGCTCAATGGCTGGAGCCACAGGTTCGCCCGAGATCTCATCGCTGGAGCCTCGGCGGCGACGACGTCGACGTCGACGCTTGCCACCCGAGCCAGATTCATCGGAACTCGAAGCTTCGTTCGAGTTTGAAGGTTGTCGATCTGCCAAAGAAGCGACCTTCGGTAGATCCTCACCCTTGCCCTCGAGAACGGCAATCCACGCCGCACGAGCTGCCGCCTCGGCTTCAGCTCGAAGTTCTTCTTGCTCAATTTCTTCAAGTTCACGTTGCAAGTCTTCGCTCAATGCAACAGCGGCGGCATCGGCAGGACCACTCTTCCTCCGTCGACGACGACGGCGTCGACCAGTGCCTGAGGTGGCCTCGTCATCCTCGTCTTGGTCTCCGGCTTCAGCCCGAAGGTCAGATTCCTTCAGGAGATGTTCAAATTTAGGGACGGGCTCATCCTTGAACTTTTCGACTGGCAGGTCAGCGCCACGATCGTCATAGGCGTACAGGTCAACCTGATCGCGGATCATTCGGTCGTTCACCCTGACGTGCAGGGATTTCCCAGTCTCCTCCTCGAGGGCAACGAATTCCTGACGACGACTGGCAAACAAGGCGGCCGCCACTTCGGGATGGCACACCAACTCGACGCTGCCAACCTCTTCACGTGAGAGGAAAAAGGCCGCCTGTCGCAAGTTTTCGCTACCGAGGCTGTCGCCATTCCGGATGCGACCACGACCATGGCAAACGTCGCATTCTCGAAAATGCTCTTTGTCAACACCGGGGCGCATGCGTTGTCGGGTCAAAGACAGAAGGCCGAAGCGATCAATCTCACCGATGGTCTTTTTCGCCCGATCATGCTCCATCGCTTTTTCAAGGCGATCGCGAATTTCTCGGCGCTGCTTCTGCAAACGCATATCAATAAGGTCAAGCACGACCACCCCGCCAAGATCTCGAAGTCTCAGCTGGCGGGCAATTTCATCAATGGCCTCACAGTTGGTGGAGTAGGCGTTGGTTTCGGCATCCTTGGCCGAGCGTGAACGACCAGAGTTCACGTCAATAGCCACCAGAGCCTCGGTCTGGTCAATGACCAGCGCGCCACCGGACTTCAACGGAACTTCACGCTGGAGCAATTCAGTGATTTGAGGCTCAACGCGATACGCGTGAAAAAGTGGGGCTGGACGGTCGTACAGCACAACGGGCGGAGCGCTTCTTGGAGCAACGACCGAAAGGAAAGCAGTGACGCGTTCGTACGCCGACTCGGAATCAACGATAATTTTGGTGATCTCAGGCCCCAGCTGATCGCGAATGGTGCGAAGAACCAAATCGCTTTCGGTATAGAGCTCGCACGGAACGCCTGCTTTGTCAATTCGCGTCTCAATAGTCTTCCACAATCGCTTCAGGTAGGCCACGTCACGTTTTAAGTCTGTGGCGGTTTTCCCAAAAGCAGCAGTACGGGCAACGAGGCCCGCATTTTCGGCGGGCTTTTCGAGGGCCTTGACGATTTCCCGCGTCTTGCGTCTGACTTCTTCGTCGACGTCGTTCCGGCTCACACCAGCACCATCTTGCCAGGGGAACATCACCAAATAGCGACCAGGAATCGCAAGGTTCGAGGAGAGGGTCGGCCCTTTGGTGCCGATGCCTTCCTTGATGACTTGGACATCGATGATGTCACCCTTCTTCAGGCAGTCTTGAATCGGGGGACGCTCACTGCGCGGCGTCTTTTTGCCAATCTTCTCATTCTTGTTTTCGCCAGGGAAGTATTTCTTATGCAAGTCAGTGACATGAAGAAATCCAACCTTGCCATGACCAAAGTCAACGAATGCGGCCTGAATGGCCGCTTCCACATTGGTCACTCGCCCACGGTAAATGTTGCCCACGCTGGTGGCGGTGGCAGGGCGTTCAGAAAGGAGGTCGTCAAGACGTCCGCCCCGCATGATGGCGATGCGTGTCTCTTGACCTGGGTTGTCGTTAATGAGCATGGTGGCTTCGTTCGAAGCCGCTTCGGCTTTGGGCACAGGGGCCTACTTTCCGTTCAGAAGAGTCGAGAGAATGGATCTCCGATGATCTGAACACAAATGGGGAGCAAGGCACCAAGGAAACACGAGTGGGCAGGGAATCAAGCGACAGCCCCATGAAGGAGACTGGTGTCCTGCTTTTATCGTGGCCAGAGTGTGCGGCCTTGCTCCGGGGGTTGAATGCCCTGGAGAAAGGTCCAGAGCGGTTCCGATGACGGC
>CALDQF010000467.1 GCA_937911845.1 uncultured Phycisphaera sp.
TCCTTCCTCAGATTCGTGGCGTGCTTTCTGTTCGCCAACAGCAGGTGTTGCGGATGGTGGCCGGGCCTAAAGACCGAACCCTGATTTTGGCGGGTCCCGCCAGTGATGTGGCTGCCGTCAAAGAAGTTCTTCCCGTCTTTGACAAACTCCGTGCGGGTGAACGAGACATCGTGATCTTGCCTTTGCGTGGCCCGGATGCGCAGGCCAGCGTTGAACGTGCGTTGGCGTTGGCCCGCGATCGACTCGCCGGTCGCGCTTTGTCGTCGATGGATCAAACCATCGAGGCCGTGTTTGATGCTCAAGAGGGCACGGTGCGCATCGAAGCGACTCCGGTTGGGGCCGATGCCTTCCGGACCGCTCTTGATGAACTCGACCAGATTCCCTTGGTGGCCCCCACCGTTCGTCAAGTTTCGGTGCAGTACGGATCAGCCGCTGACGTGGCCGGTGATCTCGCGGCCCTGTTGCAAATGCTCTCTGAGGTCAATGGTCGCCGTGTGGCTGAAGTGTCTGCGGTCGAGGCGTTGAACGCCTTGCTGTTGACGGGATCTCCCGAATCTGTCGCCGAGGCTGAAGCATTACTGGCCCGGGTCGATCTTCCCAAGGCCGGTGCCCAGGTGGTGCGAACCGTGTCGGTTCAGGAGGTCGCTGACCCGGAGCTGCTGGTTGAGGATGCTCGAGAAATTTTCGAGATTCTGAGTACGGGGACCAAGGCGGCAGATGCGTCCATCACCGCGACGTACAAGCAAGAGGCCGAGGTTGTTTTGCTGTCGGGATCTTCGTTGGCGGTGCAGCGCATGGAGGAGGCCATTGGTCAAGCGCGTGCGGCCTTGCCAGCGCCGGATGTGCGCCGGGTGGTTGCGGTTCAGCGCGGCGATGCCGAAGAGGTGGCCGAACGGTTGCGCACGGCACTTGACGAGTACCCCAAAGATCCCGGGCAGTCGATCAGCCCAGTGGACATCTCTGTGTTGTCGATTACCAATGAGTTGATGTTGATCGGGCCACAAAAGTGGGTCGAGACCGGCATCGACCTGCTCTCGAAAGTGGATCGTCTTAGCGATGGGCCCTTGCCACCATTGCGTCTGCTCGGGGTCCGCAATACGGACGCTGCCACAGTTGCTGATTTACTTCGGCGACGGTTCGTTGCTCGGGGTGCCGACGAACGGCGCTCCGATCCCGTTGAAATCGATGTCGCTGAAGGTGCGAATGTTCTCATCATCACGGCCTCGGATGCACGTCAGGTTGAGATTAAGGGGCTGGTGGACGAACTCAACGCGTTCGGTGGTGCCGACCGAGAAGGCCGGGTCATTCGAATCTTCCCGCTCAAGACAGCTCAAGCCGAAGAATTGGCCCGGACCCTCGACGAGATGTTCCCTGAGAAGCCGGTTCCTCTGGATCGGCGTGGCCGACCAATGACTGAGTTGCGCGAGCCTCGAGATGTGGTGGTCCGCGCGAACCGTCAGACGAATTCTCTGATTGTTGATGCGCTCGCGGATCGAATGAGCTCTTTTGAAGAGTTGGTGCGACAGTTGGATCGAGAGCAAGTTCGGACTGAGACTTCTATTCGAACCTACCGGCTCACCGAAGCAGACCCACAACGTGTTGCGGCATCACTGCGGGAGCTTTCTGCTCAGGGCGTTTTGAATGTGGCTGGTGGCGACCGTCGTGTTCCCGTCAATGTGTCGGTGGAAGAGGCGACAAAGTCCCTCATCATCTCCGGGCCGGACGAGGCTTTTGCCCGCATCGAAGCGCTGATCGAAAATTTAGATGTCGCCCCACCGCGGGCCGAGACTGAACTTCGATTCTTCCAGCTTCAGCATGCGCAAGCGGAGCGTATGGCGCAAATGTTCCGCCCCATTTTGTTGGGTCGTTTGCAAGAGTTGATGCCAGATCTGAAAGATCAGCCTGCAGCCGTGGAAGTGACCGCGGAGCCAGAAACCAACACGTTGATCGTCTCGGCACCCACTGTCTTACAAGATGTGGCGCAGGAATTGGTGGATCGTCTCGACCAGTCCTCATACGCCGGGCGGCGAACCTTCCGGACGCAGCGACTGGACCCGTCGGTTGCTGATGCTGAAGAGATTGCACGGAATCTCCGCCGGCTGCTCGAGCGAGAGGGCGGTCCAAAAGTTCGCGTTATTAGTTTGGAAGAGTTGCTGTCGGAACAAAAGGGATCAGAAGCAACATCACCTCCGAAGACTCCAGGTCAAGGTGGGATCAGCGTCCATTCGATCTCTGGCTTGGTCGCGGCGGCGGCACTGGGGGTTCTGCCCGAGTCGAACGACGCCGATACAGAAGAAGCCGATTTGATTGTCGCGGTGGATCCCGCAACGAATTCATTGGTGTATTTGGGATCTCCGGAATCCATCGAGTCCGCCACCGCACTGGTGAACGAGTTGGCGGCCGAACTGCCACCTCCGCCCGCCGAGATTTTGAGCATCGAGCTTCCGGACTCAATCGATCCGGGTGCTCTCACCCAACTGCTTCGCGACGCCCTGTTGCAACTGGATGTTGCCGGTGGGACCAGCCGAGCTAGGAAGATCGGGATTCTTCCCAACCCAGACAGCAACGCATTGGTGGTTACGGGGAGCGAATCTGATCTTGACCTGGTCACCCAACTGCTCGCGGCCATCGCTAAACCTACCGGCGATGTTCCGCGTGAAGCTCGAGTTTTCCGCTTAGAAAAGGCAGCTGCTGATGTCGTGGCCGCGGCGGTTTACTCGTTGGTTGGCCGCGAGCCGTTCAACTATTTCCGATCTCGGAATCAAGCCCCCAAGACGGTGACATTGAGTTATGGCGGACTGGAACCGGTTGCCATCCAAAATGATCAAGTTGATGCCGCGGGCGACCTTTCGACGGGGACCGTCATGGTCACCGCGCCAGTCAAAGTGTTGCCCATTTTGGCGGCTTTCATCGCTGAACTTGATCGGCAAGAAGACGGTGTGGCCACATCGGTCAGAACGTTCCGCTTGGAGTTTGCCCAAGCCGAAACTATGCGCCGCACGATTCTTCCCATTGTGAACAGTCAGTTTGCCACCATGGATCGATACGGCGATCGTCAGGAGATCGCCCTTGAAATTCGCGCTGACGTGCGGACAAACACCCTGGTGGTTGCGGGCCGTGAAGAGCAACTTCAAGCTGTTTCAGGATTGGTTGACACGCTTGATGTCTCGGATGAAGCCGAAGGTTTGCGTCAACGCAAGATTGAGCTTGTTCAAGTACTGGAGGCCGACCCCAGCACGGTGGCCCGGGCAATTCGTGAGCAATTCCCTCGTGGTCGAGGCGACGATCTCACTGTGACGGTGGATCCACGTACCCGAAGCATTGCTTTGGGTGGTACCGAGGCCGTGCTGGGTCAGGCGCGTGAACTCGTCACCTTGCTTGACCAGCCTGAAGCTGCTGACGAAACCGTCCTTCGCACTTTCCGTCTGGATGAAGGCCGGGCCGACGAAGCGGTCCGTCTGCTGACCTCATCGTTGGGGCTGGATGCTCAAGGTCGAACCACAGGTACAGCCGTGTTGCCCGAAGGGGCAGATGAGGCGGTGCTGGTCCGTGCTCGAATCGTGGCAGATCAACGAACCAATGCGGTTGTGGTGAACGCGACCGCTGAATCGATGCCCATCATTGAGGGGCTGCTCGAGGAATTGGCGGCGGCACCGCCCAAGCCAATGCGTGAGTTCCACGTGGTGCAGTTGGAACACGCCATGGCTGACGATGTGGTGTACACCCTGCAGCGCGTATCAGATCGGGGAACCCGGGAGACTCCAGGGCCAAGCTTCGATTTTGAACGGGACGCGAACCGAGTCATCGTGCGAGCCACGCCAGACCAGTGGAAGAACATTCAGGAGGTGATCGAGAGTCTGGACCGCGCGGTGGAGAATCCATTGGTCACGGAAATTGTGTCGCTGCAGTGGTCGGAAGCGAAGCAAGTTCGGGAGGCCCTCGGCATCTTCTATGGCACATATGCCTACGCCGCCACAACACCGGCCCAACGCTCGGTCTCCATCGTGGCCGATCCCAGCACTGGGAGCTTGGTTGTTTCTGCACCCGAAGGAGAGTGGGAGAGCATTCGCTCTTTGATTTCCAAATTGGATCGTGAGGAGAATGATGCTTCCTTGCAACTTCGGTCTTTTACGTTAGCGCACGCCGATGCCAGGGCCGTCGCGCGAGCCATCAATGAAGCGTTTTCTGGTGAATTGACCGGGAGAAACCAGCGGGGGAACCAAGCCTCTCGAGGTCGTGAAGATCGCGACGCTCCGCCTACCGTTCTGGTGGAAGCAAACGAATGGGTACGTGCAAGCGCAGAAACAGAGACCAACAGCGTAGTCGTCGCGGCCAACCGAAACCGAATGGACAAGATCGCGGAGATCGTTACTTCTTTGGATCTTGCCGGTCAAGAATCGCAAGGCGGGGTGGTTGAGGTCATCCGCATTGCCTCGTCCAGTTCGGTGGTGATCGCCGACGAGCTCAGACGGACGTTCAATCCCATCGCCAAGCGTCGTAATCAGTCCTTGTCCATCCAGGCGTCGGTCGCTTCAAACGCCATCATCGTCTCGGCGCCTCTGCCATTGATGGAGCGAATCGAGCAGACCGTGGCCGCCTTGGAATCCTCCGCGCCTTCCGACGGTGAAGCGGTCTTGATCATTGACTTGGACCACGTATCTCCGCAGGACGCGCAACGATTCTTGAACAGTGTTGGGGCCGCGGGAGGTCAAGACGCTGCGGGAAGAAATTTCCGGGAGCCACTCCGGATTTCACCGGTTCCAGGACGCAACGCCATCGTGGTGGCACTGAATCCTGCCGACCGAGACCGGGTGACGTCTCTCCTGAAGGCCCTCGATCGTGAAAATGCTGACGCGGCTGCTGAAGTGCGGCTGGTGCAGCTGCAGCGCAACCGAGCCGACGCCATCGCAAATATTGTGCGGCGAGTCCTCGAGCCTGCCAACAGTGCGGTTGGTACACCACTCGGCAAAGGTCTAGCCGCGCAGCTTCGTGCGCTGCGGGTGCACCAAGACGGTGGGGCCGACCAAGATTTGGCTTTGGATCTCACGGTCCCCATTAAGGTTCAGCCAGACACGTCGAGCAACACTGTGGTGGTGACTTCCTCGCGATCCAACGTTGAGGCCATTGAGTCGTTCATTGAACTTCTGGACCGCGTGCCAGTGACCCCTTCGGTGTCGGTCAACGTGATGGTGTTGGACCACATCGACGCCGATGCCTTCAGCGCGTTGGTACGTGATCTGGCCTCTCAATCGAGCCAGCTTTCTCGCACTCCGGTCAGTGGCGTGGTCGGCTTGCCCGCGGACCCCGCCGGTCGTGCTCTGTTGACGGGCATCGCCTTGTCGGTAGATGACCGCACCAATGCGATTGTGGTCGCGGGTTCTGAAGAGGCCGTCGCGTTGGTGGAAGTGATGCGCATCAAGATGGATGTGCCCGCTTCCGACGGTTGGCTCGAGCCAAGGTTATTCCCGGTCCAGCACGCCAATGTCGAAGATCTTGCCAGTCGCTTGAACGATCTGCTGTCGAGCGCTGGGGAAGAGCCGGATGCAGCGAGGCGCTTCGGAAGACTTCGCGTGTTGCCGGCCCTTGGTGACTCCACGGTCTACAACTCGCGACTGAGCGCCCCCTTGGACGAGGTGTACGTCAGTGCAGAATCTCGGCTGGGTGCCGTTCTTGTGGTGGCGGAAACCGAGCACCTGCAAATTGCCGCGGAATTGATTGGCATGTTGGATGTGCCTTCATTTCGCACCTCGGGTGGCTTTGCCTCCATTGGACTTGCGAACGGCTCGGCGGAGTTGGTGGCGGGGCGCTTGCAGCGGGTTATTGATGAGCAACGAGAGGTTGGGGCACTGGGAGACGATGATGGTTTGATGGTGGAGCCCGATGTGGCCAGCAACGCGATCATCCTCTCGGGTTCGGTGCCTGCTCTTGAACTTGCTCGTTCGGTTCTACCCACTCTGGACACTGCAAGCTCTGATGTGGTGGTGGAAACAATTGGTCTTGTGTTCGCGGACCCAGTTCGAGTGGCTGATGTTGCGCAGTCTTTGTTGCAAGCTCGATCTCAGATGCGGCAGCGCATGGGAGCGGGGGCTCGCGCTGTGGCCGAGACTGCGGTGGTGTTGCCCGATTTGCGATCCAACAGTTTGTTGGTGACCGCCACGCAGACTGGTTTTGAAATTGTCCAAGACCTCGTGCTGCAACTGGACGTGGAGCGTGACCTCAATGAGACCGTCTTTGAGGTAATCCCAGTGGGTCGAGCGGGACTGTCGCGGACGGCTGACGCGGTCGGACGGTTGCTGGAGCGACGCACCGTTGGGCTCTCTTCTTCGGAACGAGCGCGGCGTCAACCATTGGTGATTCCTGATGCTCGCACCGGCGCCTTGTTGGTGGCCGCCGCACCTGAGAGGCTACTGATGGCTGTTCCTGCACTGCTGCAAGCTCTGGCCTACAACGAGAGTGTATTGACAGAATTAGAAGGCTTTTTGATGGACATCCCAGTTGAAC
>CALDQF010000468.1 GCA_937911845.1 uncultured Phycisphaera sp.
CTTCTTGAGGAGGTCCATCAGCGACTATGCGGCCCTCTTTCATGACCAAAAGCCTTGAAAAAAATCGCAAAGCCATGTCAATGTCATGCATCACAGAGATAGAAGCTTTGCTGAACTTTGCCTGGGTTTCGGACAGAACTTTGAGCAGAAGGTATTGGTGGCACAGATCAAGTCCCGTCATAGGTTCGTCCAATAAAAGAACCTCTGGGTCTTGGGCCAGGAGAGTTGCCAGACGCACACGTTGACGCTCACCTCCAGAAAGTCTTTCAACAACACGAGCTCGCAGGTGTGCGATATCGAGTTCTTCCAGAACTCGATCAACGACTTCCAAATCAATGTGGTCTAAACCCCTGAAAAATTTTCGATATGGATGTCGCCCCGCACATACGTAATCAAAAACGCTGGTCATGCTTGGAACCGACTCCCTCTGAGAGAGCAGACCTATGGATTTCGCCCGCTGCTTATGTGGAAGTCCAGAAAAGTCTTCACCGTGAAAATAAATCCGGCCGTTTTCCGCTGGGATCGATCCAATCATGCACCGAAGGAGGGTGGACTTACCGCAGCCATTTGGACCAATGATTGCGACGTTATCTGTTCTTGCGATCTGAAAAGAAACGTCTCGGACCACTTCAACTCCACCTAAATTAACGGAGACGTTTTGCACTTCAAGCATTACTGCAACCACCTGGATTTGTAGAGCAGATATACGAAGTATGGGCCGCCCAAGAGGCCTGTAATAACGCCAACTGCAATTTCAGACGGAGGGAGAATTGCTCTGGCTGCAACATCAGACCAAACCAATAAACAAGCGCCTCCTACCGCACACGTGGGCAATAAAGATGCGGATCGCCCTACGAGAAGTCTTACTAAGTGAGGGACCACCAACCCTACAAATCCAACCAAACCCGCAACGCTTGCGGCAGATCCGGCAAGTAAAGCCGCGATTACAAATGTAAAGAGACGAACTTGTCCCGCATTGATCCCAAGTGAAGTCGCGGTGTCCTCCCCCATTTCGAGAATCTTCAACTTCGGAATTAGAAGCGCAGATCCAATGACACCAATCAATGAGTAGGGCCACAACAAATCAAAGTGCATCCAGCTTCGACCATTAAACGACCCACTGGTCCAAAACATCATTGATGGAATACGGTCGGAATACGCGGTCATTAAGAATCCGATGACCGCCCCCAAAATGGCGTTCACCGCGACCCCGGCCAAAATCATGCGAATTGGAGATGACCCTGCCCCCGGACGCCACGAAACTCCATAAACGACAATCGATGAAATTAGGGCTCCCGCAAATGCCGCAATTGGTAAAGAAGATGCTGCTCTGGGATACAACGCCAGAACAATGGTGGCAGCAAGACCAGCGCCAGCTGTGACTCCAATCAGTCCAGGATCCGCCAATGGGTTCCGAGTTACCAACTGCAACAACAGACCAGCAATGGATAAATTTATTCCTACCAGCAAGGCAACAATCAATCTGGGCAAACGCGAACGACCCAAGATCACTTCTTGAACCTCAGTTAATTCACCTCCACCGCTCACCCAATCCCAAACTTCTTGGAATGAAATTTGCGCTGCACCAACACTAAGCGATGCCACCGAGCCGGCCAGGAGCAGTGCACCTAGAAAGATACAAAGGCCTAATGAGCGAACCAACACGATGCCACTCTTTTGAGTCATCTCACTTGGCGGTCCGGTCGCCAAGATCCCGTCCTAAGAAAAATTGAATTTCGGCGATCGCACCTTGGAGGTTGGATCCCGGACGCATGGCATACAAGTCATCCGATATGTACTTGACATGACCCTCTCGAATGGCTCTGAGATTCGACCACAAAGGATCATTCTCGAACATTGCTCGAGACGATTCTTCAGGTCCGTGGAACAAAACGAGCAACGCATCTGGATCAAACTCGACCACGGATTCCATGGTGAGTGGAGCAAGGCCCTTGTAGACACGATGTTCACCCAAACCTTCTGGCCCAACTGTACCCCCGGCGTATCGGACAAGATCGCCGAGATAGCTGTTTGGTAAAAACGCGAAGAAAGAATGTGGTGTCCCAAAAATTGCCAGAACGTCAACTGACTCTTTGAGCGACATTTTTTGGCTCAAAGAACTCTGTATCGATGAGCACAACTTTTCTGCGGCCAAAGGAACATTGGACATCTCACCCAGTTCGCGAATATTTTGAAAGACATCCGCTATCGAGGCCACGTCCATCACAACTACTTCTGCGTTTGTCATGTCACGAATGACATCAACGAACTGCAAATACGTCGATGGCGTCACAATGACGTCTGGCTGACATGAAAGAAGTTGTTCTAAGTTAGGTCCGACACTGTGATCCAGTTGGACGGTCGGTATTCCCCGCCATGCCTCTGGCATGGGGCCCCGAAGCGACGGAACACCCACTGGCATGACACCCATTTCAAGCAACTGATCCGCTGCAAATGGCATCAAGGTCACAATCCGCGGCCCGGAAATATCGACCGCCGCAACGGACTCTATGAGGCGTTCTGCATCCGCAGATAATGCTGGAGCGTCACCGACTTCACCGAATGGGCACACGAGCGCTGAGTCTTTTGCCATCGATTCTTCATTGGCAGAGCCCGATGGTGGGACAGACTTTTGGGTCCACCACAGAAAGGCCACACCAGAGACAAGAAGTACCAAAACGAATGACGCCGAATCGGAGAGGCGTCTTGGAGGCGTATCTGTCACTGGCATTTCGAATTCCTAAATTGGAGGCGCGAGCCCAGATCTGACACTTTACTGAGAATGAGTCTCAATCGTTAACGAGCCCTCAAAAATGTCCCGGTTTGCCTCAAAAATGCAAAATAAGCCCCCAGAAGTGGAAGACCTCTGCAAAAGAAAGAGGATCGAAGCAGATCCAGGCAGACGACTCAGCGGCTTCCGGGAGGTGGAATCGGTTCAGAGATTGGCAGCAGAATTGATGAAATCCACACTGGGTAATGATTCACCACACTGCTGAACAAAGGCAATCAGATCTTCCCCCAGCGAATCTCGCGACTTTTGCTCTTCCACGGCTGAGTCCACAACTTCGACCAAAAATTTCCAAAGTTGTGGACGAATCCAGCGACTTCGCTCGACCTGATCCATATTTTTCTTCATATTGGTGACATGTTCGGATCATCTGCACTGATCTTCTTTCTGGTTGCCCAATGCTCTGATTGCTGGCTGGCGGCCAAGGGGCCAGAGATCGTGCAGTCCAGCACCGGGGAGCCCGTGGTCCTTCGCGGAGTTGGGCTTGGCTATTGGCTCCTTCAAGAAAACTACATGATGCATCCGCAAGGATGCGAGGGCTGCCCTGACAACCAATGGCAAATGAAACGTCAGTACCTTCAAGAGGGCCAAAGCATGGCCCAGGTCGAAGCGTTTTACGCCAACTGGAGATCGCGATTTATCACCCGAGGCGACATCGAAGACATCGCCAACATGGGCTTCAACTGTGTGCGTTTGCCCATGCACTACGAACTCTTTCTCACCACCGAGCAAAGGGCCGTGCGGAATGCGGTGATCTTGGGCGGCGGATCTGCCCATGATGCGTACAAAGACGCCCTGGCGGGTTGGGTCGCCGAAGGAAGCATCGCAGCAACCACCGACCTCGATGGTTTCAAACACATCGACGACCTGATTGAGTGGTGCGCGGAATTTGGCTTGTGGATCAGCTTGGACATGCATGCCGCTCCCGGAAGCCAAGGCGTCACGCTGGGCATCACCGACGGGTTCTATCCCAACAACCTGTGGGACTACCCAGTCTTTCAAGATGTCTTGGTTGGGATTTGGGACGCCATCTCCGACCGCTATCGCGATGAATCACGCATCGCGATGTACGAGTTCATCAACGAACCCAACAGCGTGCCCGGTGGCGGGCCAGCCATTCGCAACCTGACCCAGCGGCTCATCACCATGGTGCGCGACAAAGGCGACCAACACCTCATCGGTGTCCATGGCAACGGGTACAGCAACGCCTACGACAACATGTTGCCCGATGACTTTTCTCCCAACTGGGGGCTGGTGTACCACGCCCACCGCTACTGGATTGAACCCCAAGACGATGCCATACCCAATGGCAATCCGAATGTCATCAACCGCATGGTGGATCTGGTGCAATTTCGACAAACCCACCAAGTCCCCATTTGGGTCAGTGAGACCGGCGAAAACAACAGCGAATGGATGGCCGCAAACATCGATGCGATGGAAGCCGCTGACGTGGGCTGGTGCCACTGGACATGGAAGCGCCACGACGTTTTTCAGAACGCGGCCCTCAATCGGATTGGGGGCAACTACCCCACCGACGGTGCTTCCGCCATGAACACCGTGCTGGCCTCGATCCACCACAACCAGATCATTCCCAACCCCGACACCCGGGTGGCGATCGGCAGCGACCTTCCAGCACCCGGAAGCTCTGGTTGCACCAGCGATGTTGACAATTGCGCTCCTCCCATCGGCTTCATCGTCTCGCTCGAAGGCTTCCATGGCGAATATGTGAACAGCAACGGCGGCGTCGGAGGCATGACCTGCGACAGCGCAGAGGTTGGACCGAACAACCTTTTTGTGCTTGAAGATGCTGACAATGGTCGAGTGGCTCTTCGCGGCACCAACCAGCGGTACGTCAGTTCCAACAACGGCGTGCAAGCGATGACTTGTAACAGCACCGAAGTGAATATTTGGGAAAGATTCTCTTGGGTGGAACTCTCGGACGGACGGGTCGCCCTCCGGGCCGATCACGGTCAGTACGCCAGTTCAAACAACGGCCAAGAAGTCATGCGCTGCGACCGTGACATTGCGTTGGCTTGGGAATCCTTTGCTGTAGGTGTTGAATCACCGTGTCCCTGTCGGTTTGTCGGGGACGTGGACTGCGATGGCGTGGTGGGATTCACCGACGTCTTGGCGGTGTTGGCCAAGTGGGGCGCTTGCCCAAACTGCTTTGAAGATGTCAACCAAGACGGCGCGGTTGAATTCGCGGATGTCCTCAACCTGCTGGCCAATTGGGGCGGATGCCCCAATTAGCTCAGCAAGCGGGGTTGGTTTTCGACGACAGTACGATCGCCACACAAAAAAAAGCGGGCTCTGGAAAGAGAGCCCGCCAAGAAAGAACAACTTTTTTGCCAATAGAAATTTGGCGATGATCATCGAACAGTGATTCAACTCTGATTCGGATCAAAAATGACCCGGAACTCGACAATCTTTTTTCCTCGCCACTTACACAACGTGGTGCAAGGGACACTGACTGGCTTTTTCATTTTCCTTGTCTTCCCTTGCCACACATAAGCACATCGCGTCTCAACCACTCCGTTGTTGTAGAACATTGTGGTCGCAGTCACGTCCTTATGCTTGACGGACTCAAGAGCTTTTGCAGTGGATTCGAACCCTTTGATCATTGCGGCTTTTGAAACGAATGAACGAGGTTCAGGCTGCCTCAGAAGATCCAAAACAGATCCACTGTTTACAAGATTCAAATCATTGATGTAAATCTTTGCCTTGTTGTCGATCAGTTCATCGAACGACGAAAAGTTATTTTCCGTGTACTCACTCAGCAACTGACGAACCGTCTGAGATTGCCAGCAATCTTGGGTGACGTAGCCAGACCACGGGCTGTTGTCTAAAGCCTCACCCGTAGACGAAGCGACTGTTGAAGATTGACAACCAATAATCGAAGACAAAAGAAGTAGGACAATAAATACTCTGAATTGCATTTAAAAAACGTCTGTTGTGTTTGAAAAGACTTCTTCAGGTCAGGTTAAACCCCGTCGTATTCAGTGGGGTCAAAAGCGTTGTAAAACCCTACAACCCGTTCGCCATCCCATTCGAAAGCGGCGTACCCACGGATGCTCAATTCCTCTCCGGTTTCTTTCACAACGCCCTTCCAGGTGTACCACATGTTGGTGAACATGCGGTCGTTGTTGTACATCATCGTGGTAACCACCATGTCCTCGTGACGAATGTCATCAAATGGCGCTCGACCTTCATCAAAGGACTCAATCCATTCCAATTTCGACAATTCGAGGTCGTTCACAAAAATCTGTGCCTCTGGGCTGATCAGGTCATGAAAAGCTCCAAATTCACCCTCGCAATAGCCGGCCGCCATTTCTCGTACTGCCTCGGTGTGCCAGCAGTGTTCGACGATGAATCCTGACCACTCCCCATCATCATGATGATCGTGGTGCTCTTTGTCTTCTCGCCACTCTTCATGATGATCGTGGTGGTCGCCGTGATCGCCGTGCCACTCATGGTGCTCTTTGTCTTCTCGC
>CALDQF010000469.1 GCA_937911845.1 uncultured Phycisphaera sp.
TTCTTTTCAGGATCTTCCGGGGTACCAGTACCAGCTCCGAAGCCACCCGAGCCTGAACTCAGACCAGCGCCTGGGGCTGCACGTTTACCGCTGGACTCTCTTCGTCCGCTGCCACCACCCGATCCACGGTTGCGATCACCGCCCCCGATACCACTTGCACCGGATCCTTGACCGGGCTTCTGACCCTTCCGATCAGGTTCGTCCGCTTCACCAGGGGTCCCTCCCAAGCCTTCTATAGATGCAGCTCGACGATTGGCTTTTTTCTGGGCTTCACGAAGCTTTCGTTTCCATTTAGCAATTTCACGCCAATTGTCACCCTTGGATGCATTGTCTTCTTCCGCTGAAGGGGCCAAAGGTGCACTCCAGCGATCGCTCGCGGTGGCGTAGAACTCTGGACGAAGGATATCTTGCAAAATTGGCGATGGTGTTCGGGCTTGATCGCGATCCAACCAAAGTGATTCGACAATCGAATCACGATCTTTTCGAGACAGCCTTTCTTCAATCAGATTTTCACGAAGTGACCAACGTGCTGGCATGGTTTTGAGGACCACGGCCGAAGCCCACTCCCCATCGATGCGCTTCTGTCGCTCTACCACAATATCCAAGACATCAATCCGCCCGGAATACCAGGCTTCTGGCATGTCTCGGTCGCCGCCAGGCGCATCACGCATGGCGGCATCCATCTCATCCCAAGGAATTTGAAAGCCAACCGTATTCCAAACAATGTCGCCAGGAGAACCAGTAACTCCAAGACGTGATTCCAGTATCGATTCATCGTCACCGGAGAGTTCGAGCTTATCTATCGAAATTGCATCGAAATGGGTATCAACGAAAACCGCTGGCGGACCAGGCAATGTTGGAACGTTGTAAGCACCGGCGGTCAGTGTAATACCACCGACCCCCCCGAGGTCTACGGCGGCTTCTGTCACTTGCACCTTGCGGAAGCCAACTGTCGGGGTCTCGACCAATTCGGTAAACGATGGGCCCACCTCACCTGACGCTTCCAAAACTTCCACGCCTGCGGGCAGGCCTTCAACCTCAATGGCGGCTTTGAGGCGGCGAGTTTGCTCCTCCAGCCGAGCGTCAACCGTTCCAGGGTTGACCTCTCCCCCAGCGGTCTGGGTTGCGGGGGCTTCCGACAGGAGCTGCATGGCTGCGAATGCAACCGCAAAAACCGCGGCCAAGCCGAGGATCCCCTTCTCGATGAAGCGTTCTACGACTGTAATCCCTTTGGTCTTCATGATGCACCTCGGCGCTTAGCGCCAACCCTCCGATCCTGGCCCCGTCATTCCACCATCCATACCCTGATCTCCCATGGGGTCGGCGACAGGAATTCCCAACGCCTTCCGCAAATCGGTAGGCATCCACCAAGAGACTTGGGCCCCGACTCCGGCATCAAACTCATCGGTCGATCCAGCAGAAGTTGCTTTGGACTTGTCCTGATGCAAAGAACGGAACCACACTGTCTCAAGACGAAGTGCAACGTCAGAAACCGGGGCCGAACCGTAGTAACAGCCTTCAGCCAACGCCGCGAAAGAATCGACTGGCGTCAATGAGACATCAAGAACTGTGAAGAAATTCTCCCGCGTCAGTTCATCAATGACCTCAGGGAGACGCGTGGTCTCCACCACCATCAAAATATCAACCGGGCGAACATCCCAAACACCATTGCTTTGACGGCCCGTCAGGGAATACGAAAGATCCCTGGTGATTGGCTGATCAAGCGAATCAGGTCCACCGGCCGTACCACCCCCGCCGGGAGCACCACCACCCATGCCCATACCCCCAGGACGAGGCTGTTCAGAGCCGCCTTGAAAAGCGGCGATAGGCTCGGGGGAGATTCTGCGGATGCGCTTGACGGGATTCTCAAACACACCTTCGGGGCGGTTGTTTGCGGTCAGAGCCCTCAGAATGTCTTCGCGAATCCAATAGTCCCACTGCCACAGATACAGTTCACCCAAGGCATACGACTTGGTTTGCTCAAAGGGCGGAAAGTTTGTGGCAGCGGAATCGAGGTATACCCCGCCTTCCATGGCCCGATCACGCAGCGAAGAGACTCTCTGCTCTGACATGGCGACGCGGTAGTCATCCAGATTTTCTTGCGGAATCTGATCCAGGCCGCCCAAGTACATCCGACGACGAGCCCGCAACTTGTCGACCAACTCTTCTTCGCCAAGCGGCTTGACCGCAGCAACTTTGCCCTCCAATTGAGCATAAGCAGAGGCCATTTGCCCATGGAAGGTCTCGGGAATCACTTCACGTTTGGAGGATGGGGGTTCAGGGAACAGCTCTGTGTTGAAGGGCTTGCGGTTACGCAGATGGAAAGATTCAGCATCGGCAACAAATGATTCTGCGTAGGCGTTGCTTCGTTCAACCTGAGCGTTGACTTGTTCAATCAGTTGGGAGGTTGGGACACCAGAACCAGAGACAATGTTGTTTCCGGCGATCGAAACATCGAGGTTGCCACGGTGGAATCCATCCAACTGGTTCACGACCTTGGCACGCTCGGCCAGCGTTGATTCAACCTTCCCTCGCTCACCGGAGGCCCAAACCACCGCGCCACCGCCGATACCCAATGAGAGCACCAAGGTCAGCAGTGACCAAAGGTTCGCTTTCAAGAGTGCGATCACTTTTTTGGTGTTCATGCCTGATCTCCATTCCACGTCTTCTTCGTATTGCTTGAGTACTCATCAAACTCTGAAGAAGGCGTTGAACCGGACTGGTCCAACTCGACCTCAAAGGTCACCGGATAGATGTAATAAGTGGTTCCGCCGGGTAGACGAGCTGGCGTGGTTGGCAATGCTGCGTCTTTGAGGATCTCGGCCGCTCCGATTTCTGACGGATCCGACGAATCCTCATTGCCGCGAGGGTTCCTTGGGGCACCAAATCCACCGATCCCGCCGAAAGCGCCACCGGA
>CALDQF010000470.1 GCA_937911845.1 uncultured Phycisphaera sp.
CAGCCGGATGGAGATTTGAGATGCGCGTAGCAATGATCGGCACCGGCTATGTGGGACTCGTTTCCGGTGTCTGCTTTTCCGACTTCGGCCATGAGGTGGTTTGCGTCGACAAGGACCCAGCCAAGCTTGAAATGCTCAGAGCCGGTCAGGTGCCGATCTATGAGCCCGGTCTTCAAGAGCTTATGGTCAGAAACATGGAGTCCGGTCGGCTGCATTTCAGCAACGATCTGCCCGCGGCGGTGTCGGAAGCCGATGCAGTCTTCATCGCAGTGGGCACGCCGGCGCGCCGAGGCGACGGACATGCCGATCTGACCTATGTCTTCGCCGCGGCCGAGGAGATCGCCCACGCCATCGACGACTATACCGTCGTGGTGATAAAATCGACGGTACCGGTCGGAACGAACCGTCAGGTTCAGAAAATCATTGCAATGGCCAATCCCCAGGCTGATTTCGATGTCGCCTCCAACCCGTCTGGCCCGGTCGGAGCGTGAACAATCACGGCGCATGTTGAACGCGCTGCCTGGGGAATCCACTTTGAGCGAGTTGGATTCAGGTACCAAGATCGAACGCATCTCGTGCTTTGTTCGCATTCCTCGTGCGGTATTTGCGGCTTCCGCACCTG
Organism: uncultured Phycisphaera sp.; assembly: GCA_937911845.1. Taxonomy (GTDB): domain Bacteria; phylum Planctomycetota; class Phycisphaerae; order Phycisphaerales; family SM1A02; genus UBA8653. The sequence continues at coordinate 623 of CALDQF010000470.1, forward strand.
CAGTGGACTCGGGTGAAGGTGAAGTGGAGGCGTACGACCAAAGCATCGAAGCGGACATTGCCAAAATTCAGAAAGGGCTGGAAGGCATCATCCCCCCCGAAGAAGGCACCGTCGAGGTTGTCTTGGATGACTTGGGGCGCCTTGCGGGCAGTCCACTGCCATCGAACGGGGTGCTGACGGTCGGCGAAGCTGCTGGCTTTGCCGCTTGGACTGACAATCTGCTGGCAGGGGTGTTGGGCATGGCCGTGTTGTTGGTGCTCTGGCGGGTTCTTGCGAACTCAGGTGGTGGTGACGCTCCGGCCGACTCAAGCTTCTTGGAAGAACTTGATCTTGATGAAGCCGAACAAGCCCGGTTGCAAGATATCGAAGCATTGATCAAGGAAAACCCTGATGAAGCAGTGGCGGGCTTTCTGGGCTTGGTCCGCGGGAAGGAGCCTGCCGCATGAAAGATGTGATGGATTCCAAGCGTCAAGCCGCACTGGTTTGGTTGAGTTTGTCGCCCGAGGCGAAGCAGGTCATGCAAGACCGGCTGGGTGATTTTCCAGAAGAAGTGCGGATGCTGGCAGAGGAGTTGAATGGCATCGAATCTGCCTCTCGCGAAGAGGTCAAAGTGGCCATTGATGGCTTTTACGAGACCCGTATGGACAATCGATATGTTCGCCACGGTGGGCACGCCCAAGCGCGAGCGTTCGTCGAAGCGGCGGTCGACTCGGAAGAGGCCGGTCGAATCATGGCCCCCATCGAGCGGAAGGCACCGCGGCGAAAGCCCTTCTCCGCGGTAGCCAGCAAATTGGGAGGGGCAAAGCTCTTGGAATTCATCCGAGACGAACACCCACAGACGTTGGCGGTCATTCTTTCCCATTTGCCAACCACCCAGCAGCAAGATGTCATGGCGGCTTTGGAAACCGATTTGGCCGCCGAAGTAGCCCAGCGCATTGCGACCATGGATCGCATGGTTCCTGAAACCGTCGCTTTGGTTGAAGATGCTCTGAATAGCCGCTTGCAAACCATGACCAAAAGTCAGGCCGAAGAGATTGGAGGGGCCGACACCGTGGCTAGCATGATTGGTGGTTTAACACCAGAACAACAGGTGGCCATTTTGGAGCAGTTCGAAGAACCCTTGCGAAGACAGATTCAAGAGCTGTTGTTGAAGTTCGAAGATTTGTTTGCCCTCGAAGGCAGAGAATTCAACGAGGTTTTTACCAAGGGTTTCACGCCCCCCGAGTTGGCGCTGGCGACGTACGAATCTCCCGAGCAACAAGACATGGTTTTGGGCAACCTCGGGGACAAAGCCACCACTTCATTTGAAGAGGCTTTGGACGAGTACCGGTCGGGGCGGGTCAAAGTGAAAGACGTTCGGGAAAAGCAAGCTGAAATCATCAAACATGCGCGACAACTTGAACAAGAAGGCACCATCTCGCTGGGTGGTGATGAGGAATTCCTTTAATGGGTTTGCGGAAAACGGCATCTCGAGCTGAACCTCTGTTGGTTGATCTGTCTGAACTCGGCGACTCCACTCGCCGAGTTCGTCAGCAAGCTGAAGCACAGGCCCAAGTGGTTCGTAATCGGGCGGCGCAAGAGGCTCAGTCTCTCCGTGACGAGGCCAAGATGTCTGGTTTCGATGAAGGCTTTGCCGCTGGTTTGGAGGAGGGGCGTGCTGAAGGGATACGGCAAGCCGAAGCGGCTCGCTCCGAAGAATTGCAGGTTTTGGTGGATCAACTTCAACAAGCTGTGGTTGAGGTGACTGCTCAAACAGAATCATGCGAATCAGCCTTTGCCCGTGTGGTACCCGAGGTGGTGGAGGATCTGGTGCGAAAGATCCTCCCCACCGCGGCCCTGACCCGTCCCGAATTGGTGCGTGACCACGCTTTGGCTTTGGCTCGGCAGGTTCCGGCTCCGAGAAGCCTTCGTATTTATGTTTCTCCTGACGCCCACCAGAGGATGCATTTGGATTTGCCATCATTTCTGCAAGCTCTTGGCCCACGTGAACGCGTCGAGTTGTTGCCCGACGAGGCGTTGCAAATGGGAGACGTCCGGCTTGAGCATGGCACGGGGGTGATCAATGGCCAGATCTCCGAAGCGATCGATCGATTGGCGGAGGAGTTGTTGTCGTGACCCTGACGGCACACACGACCCTGTCCGAATTCTCGGGCCTCGTGCGAGACCGCATTGCCACGGTTGATCCATTTTTTCGGTCCGGCACGGTCTCTGAGGTTCGTAACGATGCCGTCAGGGTTCGTGATTTGTTGGTGGGCGTTGGGCATCCGGTGTGCTTTGCGTCCGGTGTTGGTGGTGAAGTTGTTGCCGCCGCTGAAGAAGACGTGGTCGTGGCCCTTGATCAGCCAGTCGAGGGTTTAAAGCCCGGCGATCGAGTGGCTGCTGCTCAACTCGGAGTGGGCATTGGATTTGGACCTGAGTTGCTGGGCCGGGTGATCGATGCTCGGGGGCGTCCCATTGATGGTGGTCCACCACTGACGGGCTTGCCCCAGCGTCCATTGGTCAACCCAACTCCTTTGGCTTTGGAACGTCCGTTGATCGAGGCACCATTGCCAACCGGCGTTCGTGCCATTGATGCGATGGCTACCGTGGGGGCGGGCCAACGGATGGGGATTTTTGCTGGTCCAGGCGTCGGAAAGAGCACCCTCCTCGGTCAAATTGTTCGTCATGCCGAGGTTGAAGTCAGTGTGATCGCTTTGGTCGGTGAACGAAGCCGGGAGGTGCGAGAGTTCGTTGATGATGTGCTGGGTCCCGAGGGACTTGCGAGATCTGTAGTGGTGGTGGCCACAGGGGAAGAAACGCCTCTGCGTCGGTTCCGGGCGGCCAAGGCGGCTTGCGCGATCGCCGAAGGATTTCGAGCCTCTGGAAAAGAGACGTTGCTGGTGATGGATTCCTTAACTCGCGTGGCCCATGCGGTGCGTCAGCTTGGCTTGGCGGCCGGTGAGCCACCAGCCACCCGAGGCTATCCGCCTTCGGTCTTTCAACACTTGGCCGAGTTGGTTGAGCGGGCGGGACGAATCAATGGCCCACAGGGATCGGTGGGCATCACCGGTCTCTTTACGGTGCTGGTTGAAGGGGATGATGAAACCGAACCCATCGGGGATGCGGTGCGGGGTTTGTTGGATGGTCATATTCGATTGGATCGGCGACGCGCGGATGCGGGTCAGTTCCCAGCTATCGATCCAGTGGGATCCCGATCTCGGTTGATGGAGCGTGTTTGTGACCCCATCCATCGACAGAGCGCTCGAACGATGCGAGCGGGCTTCGCCGAACTGGACGAAGTGGCCGAGCTTCGCGCGGTGGGGGCGTACCAACCCGGAAGTCATCCATTGCGTGATCGGGCGGTCCAACTCGAATCGGTCTTGCGGCAGTTTTTAACGCAGGAGCCAACCGAACAATCAGATTACCCCGCCACGCTGGATGTGTTGCAGAAAATAGCCGGTGCTTTGGAAGGTGATGGATGAAAGGTTTCCGATTCCAACTTGATGCCCTTCTGCGCAAACTTGAGGCCGATGAACGTTCGGCCCATGAGTCGTTGGCGGTGTTGCAGCGATCCAGAACGGTGCAGCAAGACCGACTTCGGGAGATTGCCCAGCTGAATCAAGAAGACCTGCAGCAGCAGGCTTCCAACCTGGTTGGTTTGGTGAATCCAGACCAAGTCCGTCAACGGGCGGCCCGTACCTTTGCGCGCACCCGTGAAGCCGATCGACTGGTTTTGGAGATCGCGGCTGGTGAGCCGGCCTTACGTGAAGCCGAGCAGCGTCTGGCGGTGGTGCGGCGGGAACGTCGTCAATACGAAAGACTTCGAGAGCGTCGCTTGGAGGCCCACCGCCGCGAAGCGCAACGCCGTGAACAAATGGAAATGGACGAGATTGCGCAAAGAATGGGCTCTGACCCAATCCAGCGACGGAGGATGGCATGAAGCAGGGCGAGAATCCATGGTTTCGAGTGCTTGGAGGGGTAGCCATTGTCAACGTGCTGCTGATTTTGGGCTTGCTGGCCTGGTTGCGGGTTGAAGGTCGTCTTGATGTCGATCGAGTGCAGCAAATTGCTTCCGTCTTGCAGCCGACTCAGCCAAATGGTGCTGCTGAACCAGAGCCCCAACGGCTGGTCGCCGAATCCGGGGAAGGGTTGGTCTTTGCTTCGTCCCACTTTGTGATTGGCAGACTTTTCGACCAAGTCAAAGAGCAAGAGCGTTTAATCGCGGAGAAAGACCTTGAGTTGGCCAGTCAACAAGATGACATTTCATCGTTGGAAAGCGTGGTGACCACACAGCGCAAATTGCTCGACGAGGACCCTGAGGTGGACCTGTTTGCCGTCGGCGGGGCCATGGCGGCGGATTATGCCGGACTGCCTTCGGAAGCCGCGCAGCAATTGCTGATGCTCTACACCGAAAGCCCCGAGAAAGCGGCCGGGCTGTACAGCACATTGGGTGGACTGGACCTTCAGGATGTGATTCGAGCCCTTCACAAGGAGGATCGGGCGGAGGTGGTACAAGACTTGCAACGTCTTAAGCATGAGCATGCCTCTCGTGCCCGCCAGCCCGCCACCATCAGTTCTGCCGAGTCGCCCGAGTCCGTCTCGCCTCGCTGACGCTTCATCAAAGTTTGTTCTTTCCAAGACAGGTGCCGCTGAGGTCGAAGGATCTGAGGCCACCGTGCCGGTGGGGGACAGTGGATCCGTCGGGGGTGAAAGCGTCGAATCTGGTGAGGGCTCTGGTGCTCACGATGGAATTGGAGCCGACGCTCCTTCAGCAGGGGAGGGAGACACTGACGCGACCCCATCTTCAAGCGCTGGCGACGCAGAAGCTTCTTCAGAGTTTGGGTCGCAGTTCGTGGAGGTGTCTCCAGCGCTCCCAGTGCCTCCTGCAACGGTCCATTCGGTCTCGAATCCTCTCCCCGAGTTGGAGTTGATGTCTCAGGTCGCTGACAAGGAGGGAATGGCTCCAGCCGCGTCGGAACGAAAAGTTGCCCCGCAACTGCTCGCTTCGATGAGCCGTGTTGATACTGCGGGGCAGCAGCAGGCAGAGCTTGGCCTGAACCCTGCCCCGCAAGGTGGTGTCGTTGGCTCATCTTCAGAGGGCATGTTGGATCTAGATTCGGCGCCACCAAATGAACTGGATTCAAAGACGAAGAGGCCATCCAATCTTTCTGCTTCTCTCGAACGTGTTGATGGCCCGCGGCCTCAAGACGTCAACATCACTGGTCGCGGTCAAGAGC
>CALDQF010000471.1 GCA_937911845.1 uncultured Phycisphaera sp.
CTGGCGGTCTACGAAGAGCTTCTTTCTCAGACCTGAATGAACGAACCTTCAGGATCACCTTGACCTGCTCCGCTTGCGGCTTATGCTCCACTTTGAAGGAGATTCGCCATGATCCATACCTCAGCCACCTTCGCATTGGTGTGCGCCTCGTTAAGTGCCGCTCAGTCCCTGTCCATCAACATCTCAGGTGAAGGTCAGAATGGGTTCGGTCCGTACACCGCCACCATTGACCTCGACACCACCAACTGGCCAGGAAGTTGTCCGGCCACAGGCGTGTTGCAGTTCACCGCCGTCCCGCCGGCCACCATCTCAGGCAACGCCACACTGATTGACGGCTGCAGCTTCGAAGTCTTTGGAGACATCCTGGGTGACATTCCCGGAGTTGGCCCCTACGAATGGATCATTCAGGCCATGTTCTCGGTCGAAGACAACACCGCAGCCGAAATCTCAGGAAACGGCGTGACCCGTGTCATCGGGAACAACCCATTCGACGGGGCCACCTTCGATCTTGGCTTCAACAGCGATTGGACGTCGGATGGCACGCTGACCCCACTTCCCGACGACGGTGTCTTGACATGTGCCACTTGGCCAGTGATTGGCGGCGGGAACGGTCGAACCTACGAAATCCATCGCCTCCCGTTGAACTCCAATTGGGAAGCTGCACGGGTGGCGGCCGATGCCTTGGGGGGTAAACTGGCGGCCTTCGAAACCCGAGCTGAACGAGATTTTGTTTTTTCCTCTGTTTCCAGCCGAATCCTCGACGGTGTGGTGACGGCAACTGCTTTGGTGCAGGACTTTAGCCAAACGGAGTGTCTGATCAACGGAGAGCCAAATTGTGGCTGGGTCTGGTGGGAAGGCGGCCCCATCCGATGGGCTGCTTGGAACGCTGGTGAGCCGAACAACAGCAATGGCGGGTCGTCGGAGGATTTTGCCGAGTTCCAGTTTGCCGGAGGCTTCAACGACATCATTGATGGGACCTACACCCAAATGCTGGTGGAATTTCCCGCCGACGACGACACCCCCATCGCCGAAGACGAAGTCGTCTTGGGCTCCAATCGGTTTGTGCGTTATCGCACCCGCGGCGGCATGTCGTGGCCCCAGCTGCAAGACTTTGCAGTAGCGCAAGGCGGCCAATTGGCATGCTTTGAGACCGAAGCAGAATTGGACGCAGCGACCCCACTTGGAGACAACTTGCCCGATGGGGCGCTCTTGGCGATCGGCCTTGTGCAAGCTCCGGGCAGCATTGAACCGACAGGGGGTTGGGGCTGGATTAATGGAGCCGCATTGACCTACGACCGCTGGGGCGGTGCTGAACCCAACGACAACCCGTTTGGAGAGGATGTTGTTCAAATGCTCCCGGGTGGATTCTGGAACGACACCCGTGATCTATTCAACGCTACCCACGCCATCCTGGAATTCTCCGACGCCCCACCACCTCCGCCAGCGTGTCCCGAGGATCTTGACGAAAGCGGCACTGTGGGCTTCGGGGATGTCTTGGCCGCCTTGTCTGCTTGGGGAACGGCTGATGGCGATGTGGACGGCAACGGTTCGACCGACTTTGGCGACATCCTCGCAATCTTGTCCGAGTGGGGTGTTTGCGCTGAAGGCTAAACCCCACAAGAACGTGTGAAACGAAAATCGCCCCGGCCATTGGCCGGGGCGATTGTTCATTCAGAACCAATGCGGTTCAGCTGCGGCGACGGCGGCCGAGGCCAGCCAGACCGAGCAGAGCGATTGCACCTGGAGCAGGAACCACGCTGTAGTTGAAGCTCAGTGTTGCTTCCAGTGGGCCGAAGGGAGAATTACCGCTGAGGTAAGTCACACCCAATCCGGAATCACCCAGTGACAATCCATCACCAAAGACAACATCAAAGCCCAAGTCAAACCCACCCAAGAATGGGAAGGACATGAAGGCATCACCAACATATTGGGGACCCGTAACCGAACCTTGGGAAGTCTCACCAGAGGTGGCTACACCGCTGTAAAGACCGTCGAAGGTTACGGTGCCTGGGTAAGCGCCCGATGGAGTTTGTACTGCAGGAAGTGAGATATCGCCTGTGAGCGCACCAGTATCTGTATCAAGGAACAGAGACCCAGCGAAATCGCCGTAGCTGGTGTCTGCAACACCATCAACAGAGATTTCAAGAAGATCGCCAGAAGCGACTCCTGCAGCAAGAAGCGTTGTGCACAATACTTTTCGCATGAGATTCTCCTAATAAGGAACAAGCCCGTGAGGGCCGAAGAATCTCTCTCTTAATTTGAGACACGAGTCTCGGTTAAACTCTAGGCCATGGCGAGGATCAGTCAAGCCAATTTATTTCATGACGCAAAATAGAGCACCGATAAAAGCGGACAGAGAGGGATTCGAACCCTCGTCACGAGAAACCCGTGAACCGGATTTCGAATCCGGCGCGTTCAGCCGCTCCGCCACCTGTCCGGAAGGGAGGAAACGTCGATTGTGACGACTCGACAAGCGTGCGTCAATCTTCTTTGCTGCCACCGCCTGCGGCGGCGTTCGCTTCGTCCACCGCCCGTTGGATCCGGTCGTTGTATTCGCCGATTTCCAATTCGATGTTTTCTGCCGCATCCATGGCTTGGCCCAGAGCGCTGGTCCGGCCTTCTGAGTCGTCCAATGGTTCGGGGGGTGCCGCAACGTTGGGCGCAAAATCACCCTCAGGCTCAGCGTCGCAGCCCAACAACACAAGAACAACCGCAAGAGAGAACAATCGAATCATGGCAGCAACTTTCGAATCTCTTCACGGCCAGTCTGTATGGCTTCAAATGAAAACGGAACTTGGAATGCCTTGGCAATTTCCATGGTGTCCTCCTCGCTGATGCGGAGATAATCCATGGGCGACCCACCGCTCTCTTCCCGAACGCTTGGATCAACCCCGGTCTCCAGCAACGCCGCGGCGACTTCAGCATGGCCCCAAAGACATGCCATGTGCAACGGCGTGGTCCACGGATCACCATAGGCAAGGTCAGGGTCGGCGTTGTTGGCCAACAAAAAGACCACCGCTTCTGATTTGCCCCACCAAGCAGCATGACCCAAGGGGGTGGTCTTGAACAGCGGATCCGCCAAGTTGACATCAAAGCCCCGTTCGGTCACGGACATCTGAAGCAGGGCAAGATCCCCTTCTGCGGAAGCCCGCCAAGGATCGGGAGAAGGAGGAATTTCCTTGAGGTAGACCGCGGCCTGACCAACCTGAGGGGCGATTGTGTCAACCGTTCCAGATTCATACTCGGATGACGCTGGGCCTTCCGTGCACCCGATCATCCAAAGAATCGCGACAAAATTGGTAACAGACCACAACTTCATCCAAACAGTTTACTCGGACCCTTCCGGCGACCGGTTGCCCAGCACCTCTGGTAAGTCTTGGCTGACTATGAACCAGTAGACACTTGCTGTACAAGCCATTTCAAATGAGAGTTCAAATCCAACAGTTCAGTACGATTCCCAACAGGGTTCCTCACGTTGATATCTGTTGAGCAAGACCAGTTGAAATCAACCCCAGTTGCCCAACAAGATGATCAGATCCTGAAATTCGACTGCCCCGTTGCCATCCGCATCTGGTGGGCAAGGCGGGCCACAAGGGCCCCAAGCGGCCAAAAGTCCA
>CALDQF010000472.1 GCA_937911845.1 uncultured Phycisphaera sp.
TCGGTCATGGTGGTGGGGTACCCTTTCCTATGTGAAGTATAGGTCCAGAGCCCGTTCCTCGATGCCGAGCATCTCTCTTAGGACGATCTCCTCAAGGATCGTCCAAGTTCTCCCCTTTGCGATAGTCGGACTCATTTCATCGTGTCAAAGTCAGCAGCAATCTCTCGTCCTCGATGACTATCGACTCAGGCTCACGGCTGAGTACGAACAACGTGATGCCGAACCAGTTGCCGGCGGAGATGAAGGCCAATCGGTTGACTGCCTCGTTGGTCATGTTGCCGGGCGCCCAATGTATGCCCACGACATCTTGGATCCGATGCGGGACGAGCTCTCAGCTATTGCCGCCCAAAGTGATTTGGCTCAATTTCAAAAAGAGGCTCGACAGCGCGTGCAACAACGGCTCGAGGGCGAGATTCTGAACCGTCTGTTAATTGAAGAGGCAGCTTTGCAGCGAGATCCCGAGACAAGTGGCCAGTTCAACGAGCAAGTTCAGTTGGTGGCTGAACTCCTGTCGAGAAATTCGGGCATGTCAGATGCTGATTTTCGCAGGAAGGTGCTGGATGAAAATGGCGTGACACCAGCCGAGCTTGCCAAAGATCTCCTCGTTCAAGAGGAAGTTCGAAAGTATCAGTTGACGCAAGCGGCAGCCGCGGGGGACGTGACATGGAAAGATATTGAGCGGCTGTACGCAAGGCAGCTCGAAAGCTTTGATCAAGGAAGCTTTACCTTGGCTCGCTTTGAGCTTGAGTCTGAAAATGGCATTGAGCCGCTGCGAGAGGCGCTCTCTTCGTGGAATCCTGGTGATGATCCTTCCATCCTCGAGTCACTTGGTGCAAAGTATGCCAGCCCCCGAAGCGGCGGTTTGTGGTTGAGCTACGACTTTGAGGATGGTGGCCTCCCTGAAGTGACGTTTGGCGTTCCTGAACTTCAATCCGCAGTACGTGCCCTCAGCATTGAAAGCCCGGTGACGCCTGTTGTCTCTGTCAACGGACGCCCGTGGCTCGTGGTCCTGCGAACCTTCGAGCGGGCAAATCCTTCTGATTTGTGGGATCCGGATGTTCAAGAGCGGCTTCGGGCACTCTTACAAACCGAACAGCAACGCCGTGCCCTGACCGCAAATCGCCGAGCTTTAATCAACAACGGAGATCTGTCTCCCCCTCCAAACGAAATGCTCCGAAGGCTCCTTGAGGTGGTGTACAACCGCCATGCCCCTGCCGGTACCGATGAGAACGACTCATAGTCTTGAGAATATTGTGGTGCATTCTGTCCCTCAAAGGCTCCTCATTTCGTCAGGGAGTTCGAGCAGAACTGTTCGCTTGGCTCTGGAGTTTGATCCGCTGTCGACGGACAGTTGGCTGTCGGATGTATGTCGGTAGATTTGAAGCTGACCGGATCGAGCGTCACCTCTCAGGAAGGCTGTGCCTCGTCGAAGTACGTTCACGTAGGACATGCGAAATGGCACTGGCCTCGGTCGGACAAGCCAAACAACGACGACTTGCTGTGATGGCAAGGCAACTCGCCAAAGTGACGGGTGAATCGGTCACCATTGAGATTGAGGCGCTGGGGGAGCGCCGAATTGATCGGAAAGTTCTCGGCGTTGTTCAGCCTGATTTGCCGGACCACAACTGAAGTGATCGATCCAGTAACTCACCGGCGTATTCGGACTTTTCGAGTTCGCCGAGAGTCACGTGGCCTTCAGGAGTAATCCACGTGCCCGAGACAGCGTCAGAACCGACGGTCGATAAAGGGTTGGCCGCAATGGCATGACAAGCCTTTGATTCAAGTTTTCGTCTGGCTCGCGATAACAGTTGCTCTTCGGATTCAAGGGCAAACCCAATTCGAATGCCATGCGAAGGCCATTCCTCCGCCAAAAGCGCCAGCAAATCGGGGACGGGTTCAAGCTGGATTGAGACGGCTGATCTCGGGAGTTTGGATTCGGAAATTTCAGTGGGCCGAAGATCTGACACCGCCGCGGCCATGAAGAGCAAATCATGCTTGGGCCAGAATTCGGTGAGCAGCCCTTCAAGTTCTCCGCTCGTCTGATACGGGGCGACTTGACCATGATTCCGAAACTCGTCTTGTATTGACGATTCGACCGGCCCGAGCAAAACTTGAACGGGAAAGCCTCTTTTGGAGCATGCTTTGGCCAAGGCCAGGCCCATTTTGCCACTGGAACGGTTCAAAATGCCGCGCACTGGGTCCAAGTGCTCCAGAGTCGGGCCGGCCGTGATCAAAATTCGGGGCTCGTGAGAGGTTGAAGGGGCCATGATCCACTTTTCGGGGCGGAATTGTCACTAGAGTTGGACGGAACGGGGTGCATTGATCATACTCATCATTCTGCAACTGGCCCTCAGCCGATGAAGGAGTCTCATGGCACGCAAGCGCCTCAAACTTGGTGAAATTCTTGTCCAGCATGGCGCTCTCACTTCCGCTGCTCTTGAGGAGGGCCTGAAATCCGCTTCAGCCGCCCGCAAGCGCCTGGGGGAGGCTCTGGTTGAGGCCGGGACCTGTGATGACACCGCCATCGCCAAAGCGTTGGCCGAGCAAACTGGATTGCCGTTTGTTGACTTGAATGACAAATCTTCGGCGCAAAGGGTTGACCTCAACCTCGTGCCCGACGACTTGAGAAAGAGATTCAAAATTGTCCCTTTGGGTGAGGACGGCGGTCGCCTTCACCTTGCCATCGGGGACCCAATGGCTCTCGACGCTCTTGACATGCTCCGATTCCGACTCAACCGGGAGCTTGTCGTTGAAGTCGCCGCTCCGTCAGCGATTGATGCTGCCCTTGATGGCAGTGAAGGTGGCGGAGGTCGCAACTTCGACGGTCAGAGTTTTGTCACGGACTCCATTGATGCTTCTGTGGATTCATCGGTCGACCGTTCGGTCGACAAATCCATCGATGTCGATGCGGGGGAAGACTCTCGCATGGTCACGCTGGTCAACCGGATCATCGAAGAAGCGGTCCGCAACCGGGCTTCAGACATTCACGTTGAACCCATGCCCGACCGTGTGGTTCTGCGTTACCGCATCGACGGCGTGTGCACCGTGCGGGACAACCTCCCCAAGCGGATGCAAGCTGCGGTTCTCGCCCGACTCAAGCTGATGGCGGGGATCAACATTGCCGAAAAGCGAATCCCGCAAGACGGCCGTATAAAGCTGAAGGTTGACGAGTCTCCGATCGACTTCCGCGTTTCCTCATGCCCGGCCTATCACGGCGAGTCCATTGTTCTTCGGATCTTGCGCCCGGACTCGGTTCAGATCGGTCTTGTCAACCTTGGATTTGAGCCGGACCATCTCGATATTTTCAACCGCGTGATTCGCCGGCCCAATGGCATCTTTCTGGTTACTGGACCCACCGGATCCGGGAAGACCACCACGCTTTACACCGCGCTTGATGAGCTGAATCGTCCTGACAAAAAGATTATTACCGCCGAAGACCCTGTGGAATACAACTTTAAAGGCATCAACCAATGCCAAGTCAGGGAATCCATCGGCTTCACCTTCGCCTCGATCCTTCGGTCGATGCTTCGTCAGGCGCCAAATGTCATCTTGGTTGGTGAAATTCGAGACCGCGAGGTTGCCGAAATCGCTATCCAAGCCGCACTTACGGGCCACCT
>CALDQF010000473.1 GCA_937911845.1 uncultured Phycisphaera sp.
CGAAGACATCATTCGCCGCCGCATGGGCAAGACCCGCATCGGCTTCAGCGGAACCGAAGGCGGCGAATCCAACCGCGATGAACGCTCGTTGCTGGAACGCGTCACCGCGGACGACATCACCGAATTCGGCCTCATCCCCGAGCTGATTGGCCGATTGCCTGTCCTCGTGCCGCTCCGACAACTGGGCCGGAACGACTTGGTGACCGTACTCACGGCCCCCAAGAACGCCATCGTTCGCCAGTACCAATACCTGTTCTCGAAGCACGGGGCCACCCTGGAATTCGAGACCGCGGCGCTCGAAGCAGTGGCGGAGAAGGCTTTGGAACGGAAAACCGGGGCCCGGGCCCTTCGTTCGGTCATGGACGAATTCATGACAGATCTTTTTTACGATCTGCCGGAAATTGGTGAGGGAGCTCGGTTCGTCGTCACCGCCGAGGCCATTGGAGCCGAAAAGACCGCTCTGGCCGATCTCCGCCAAGACCAAGCCGATGCGGCCTGACGTCCGAGAATCGCAGAAATAGGGTGCCAGAGGCTTGCTGGACACCGTTGATTCGGGTACAGTGAACGGCTCGCCTTTTCTGGAGTGACACCATGCCACGAGTTTGCCATTTCACCGGTGCCCGTACCCAAGTCGGAAATTCCATCACGACCCGCGGTAAGGCCAAATATCTCGGCGGTGTCGGTACGAAAGTCACGGGCATCACCCGTCGGACCTTCCGTCCCAACCTCCAGACCTTAAACGCTGTCATTGACGGGGTTCCGCGTCGGATCAAGGTGAAAGCCACCTGCATCAAGAAGGGCTGGATCGTGAAGCCCTCCAAGCGGAAGTACACCTACACCCGCAAGCTGAACGCCGAAGGCTGAAGCCCCCAAAATCCCATCAACCGTGTCAAGCCCTCCGCATGGAGGACAGGGTTGTGTCAATTGGATTCACAAGTTGTGTCATGACAAAAGCGGGCGAACCAAGGCTTTTTCTTGCAAAATGAGGATGCAAACGGCGTGCCAACACCCGAGAACGTTTGGCCACGTTTCGTCAAGAAAAAAACCAACATTTTTGCCAAGTGGACTACCCCAAGCCGGAATACGGCGTACATTTGTAAAATCCGGAACACATCGCGACCAACCTTCTCCACCCCCCGAAGGACCGCACCGCCCAGCACGGGCAATTCTCCGGCGAGTGTCGTTCCTGTTCCGCGCGTCCAACGCGCTCCCTATCGAGTGTGCACCGCCTCCACATTTTTGTCTCCCTTGGAGACACCTTCCGACCTTGTTTGATCGAGACTTCATCCAGCGCGTCCGCGACGCCGTGTCCCTGCCCGACCTCATCGGGCGAGATCATCGCGTAGAACCGCAAGGTCGTGAATACAAGTGTATTTGTCCGTTCCATAACGACACGAAGCCCTCGCTGGGCATCTACGAACGACATGGAGAATGGCGGTACAAGTGCTTTGCCTGTGGTGCCAGCGGAGACTGCTTCACGTACTTGATGGAATACCACAAGATGTCCTTCGTCGAAGCAGTACGGGAATGCGCCGACTTGGCTGGGATCGAAGTTCCGACCACGCCCGGTCGTCGCCAAGAAGGCCCCGATCGACGAACCATGCTTGATGTGATGCAGGCCGCGCAAGATTTCTTTGTGACGGCCCTTGCGTCTACGGCAGGAGCGGAAGCTCGAGCAACTTTTATCAAGCGTGGATACGACGAAGAAGCCCAGCGCACGCTTGGTCTGGGGTTCGCGCCCCAAGGTTGGGAGAATCTGGTTCCCCATTTGATGGGCCGAGGTATTCCCCTCAACCTTCTTCGAGAAATGGGCCTGGCCAAAGTGCGGCAACAAGGTGACGGCGCGTACGACGCGTTTCGGAACCGCCTGATATTTCCAATTCGGGACGCTCAAAGTCGCGTGGTGGCATTCGGTGGACGCATTATCGACCCCGAAGACAACCCCAAGTACCTCAACTCACCCGAACACCCCCTGTTCTTCAAAGGCAAGCTGCTCTACGGGTTTGATATCGCGGCAAAGCCCATCGAGAATGAGAACCTTGCCATTGTTTGCGAAGGTTACACCGACGCTCTTGCGTGCCACCGCTTCGGATTCCACCACGCCGTGGCCACCCTAGGCACCGCGATGACGAGCGACCATGCCCGCCTGCTTGAGCGTCGCACCAGCCGAGTGCTGCTGCTTTTTGATGGTGATGCCGCGGGCATCCGTGCCGCTCGTAGAGCGGTCGAAATCACGTTCAAACAAAATCTCGACGTCACGATCTGTGTTCTGCCTGAAGGTCAAGATCCTGATGATGTCTTGCAAGACGGTGGCCCTGAAGCATTCCGGGCCCAGTTGGACCGAGCGGTGGACGCCTTGGAGTGGCTGCTCAGTGAGTTTGCCAAGGATGCCGACGGTGCCGATGGGGATGCCGACCGGTTCCGTCGAACAGAGCGGTTCCTGCTGGAGTTGGCCAACCTTGGCTTCCACAGCATGCCCGCCTTGCGTCAGGATTTTGTGCTTCGCCGCATCGGATCCATTTTGGAGACCGAACCGAACACCGTCAAATCCATGATGCCTGAGGCACGCGGGGCGGCGACCGTCGAAGACAAGCCCACACGCCCCGCCAACCCAACACTCCAAACCTCTGCCTCCCCGGTGAATCATGCCGCTGGCCCCGAGGCTGAGATGATTGAAGGTCCCAACGGCGCCGAATTCGAAGTGTTCGATATTCCGCCCGAACTCCTTGGCGAAGGACAGGCGATGCCTGAACAAGCCGAAGCCGTGGTGCTCTCCAATTCTGGCTTGACCAGCACCCCCGCCGATCGGCGACGAAGACGCGCGGAAGAAAATGTTCTGCTGGCGCTTCTGGCTTTCGCGGAAGCGGAACCCGATCTGGCTTGGCCCGAAAGTGCCCGCAGCCTGACGCTCCAAACCCAACCGATGGCCAATTTGTCGCAACGGTTGCTTGGAGTGGATTTGGGTCCACGCTGTTCCATTGTTCTCGATGAGATTCGCAGCCAGGGTCAGGACGACACCGCCCTACGCCACTGGATTGGGCAAGCCGAACACATGCTTCGCAGCGAGGAAACCCCTCAAGTACTCTTGGAACGCGCGATTGAAGATTTCCATCTGGTCAACGAACGCGAAGCCAACCAACGAGCCGATTTCGAAGCCAAAAGAGCCGCCGCCTCCGGCGATTTTTCGGCCTTGGATGCCATTCGACAACGGAGGCGTATGGGATGACCTGCACCTCAACCACGACTTCTTTTCTTTTTCGAATCACCGGAGACCATCACCGATGATCACTTCTCATTGCTATTCCCCATCCATGCAAGCCTTGTTCAATGCCTCCATCTCGCGAAGATGGATCTCGTACGAGGAAATCAACACGTGTTTGCCCGACGAAATGCTCGACGCTGAAGAAATGGATCTTCTGCTCGATCGACTCGACCGGGCCAACGTCACGTTCATTGACCAACCTACGGTCGAGCGCGAGGAACGTGACACCTACTTCGCCCCACTGCAGTGCAACTTGCACTTCAAGCGTGACCCCCCTCGCACCGGTTCCGAGCCGGTGTTTATGCAGGAGGAACCCGACGCCTCCGCGGCGGTCGAATTGGGCGAAGACGGACGGCCCATCACCGAAGGGCTTGACGAACAAGAAGTCGCGGCCATCGAACAGGCCATTGCCGACTCCGGCTCACGCCGCATTGACGACCCCATCCGGATGTACCTCACCCAAATGGGCACGATCCCGCTGCTCACTCGGGAAGAAGAAATCCGCATGGCCAAAAAGATCGAGTCCACCCGGATGATCTTCCGCCACCGGGTTCTGGAATCGGATTACGCCGTCACCGAAGCGGTCAAGACTCTGCAAGAGGTGCATGAAGGTCGACTGCCCTTCGACCGCACCATGCGGATCTCGACGGCCATTGAAAACGCCAAGGAAATCGTGGCCGCTCGTATCCCCGTGAACGTCGCCACGGTTTCGGCGATGCTCGATGCCAACCGTGCCGATCTCGATGAATTGCCCAACCTCCCCGCCGATGGTCCCAAAGCCAAGACGCTGAGGGAACGCATCCAACGGCGTCGCCGCAAGATGGCGGCGCTGATCGAAGAGTGCTGTTTGCGAACCGCGCGCATACAACCGTTGATGCGCAAGCTCGAAGCCATCGAAAAGAAGATTGCGGGCATCGAACGCGAGCTGGCCCGGTCTGAGAAGCACCCTGATCGCTATGACCCCGAAGACATTGAAGTACGCAAAGAAGAGTTGGCCGGCCTTGTCGAACTCCTGGGCGAAAATCCACAAGAACTCCGAGACCGCCTCCAGGTCATCCGCACGGTGTTCGACGAATACGAGCAAGGCAAACGGGATCTGTCGGGCGGCAACCTCCGCTTGGTGGTTTCGATCGCCAAGAAATACCGCAACCGTGGCTTGCCGTTCTTGGACATCATCCAAGAAGGCAACACCGGCTTGATGCGGGCGGTCGACAAGTACGAGTACCGTCGGGGCTACAAGTTCTCGACCTACGCCACGTGGTGGATCCGCCAGGCCATCACCCGTGCTATTGCCGACCACGCTCGTACCATTCGGGTGCCGGTGCACATGATCGAAACCATGTCCAAGCTTCGGAACATCCAGAAGCACTTGGTGCAAGAGCACGGCCGGGAGCCGACGGTGGAAGAAGTTGCCGAACGTGCCAGCATGAGCGTCGACGAAACCCGGCGTGTCATGAAAATTGCCCGTCACCCGATTTCCCTCGACCGTCCGGTTGGCGAAAGTGAAGACTCCCAGTTTGGTGACTTCATCGAGGACGAGCGTCAATCCTCCCCAGCCGATGCCGCGACCAGCGAGATGCTGCGTCAACGCATTGCCGAAGTCCTCAAGACCCTCACCTACCGCGAGCGAGAAATTCTTAAGCTTCGGTATGGCGTGGGTGATGGCTACACCTACACGCTGGAAGAAGTGGGTCGCATTTTCAAAGTGACCCGCGAACGCGTGCGTCAGGTGGAATCCAAAGCGATCCGAAAACTCCAACACCCTGTCCGCAAACGACGGCTGTCAAGCTTTGTGGGTCAGGAGGAGCTTGACGAGGCCGAAGGCTAAGCCTGCACCGGATTGCGAAGGGTGCCCACGCCTGCAATTGACACCTCAACCGAATCGCCGCCCCGCAAAAAGCGGGGCGGTGTTTTTCCGGCCCCCACCCCTGAAGGCGTGCCGGTCAGGAGCACGGTGCCCGCGGGCAACGTGGTGTCTTGGGTAAGGTGGGCAATAATTTCTCGCACCGAAAAGATCATGTCCGCGGTGGCCCCATCTTGCACAACTTCACCGTTCAGCGTGGTCACGATCCGCAAGGCTTGGGGGTCGGGCACCTCTGCCGCCAATTGCCACGGACCGATCGGACAGAAGGAGTCAAAGCTTTTGCCACGGACAAACTGTCCCCCGGAGCCATGTTTCTGCCACCACCGTGCGGTGATGTCGTTCGCCGCGGCGTAGCCAGCCACGTACGACAGAGCGTCTTCGGCCGCGACATCTTTGGCGTCACGTCCCAACAAGACCGCCAGCTCTCCTTCGTAATCCACCTGTTCGGTTTCACAGCAGGCGGGCAACACAATGGGATCCCCCTCCCCCGTCACACGAAAGGGTGCTTTGGCGAACACCATGGGCCGATCCGGCGCGTCGTTGCCCAACTCCGCCGCGTGATCACGGTAGTTGCGACCAATCCCCAACACACACACCACTTCAGGAAACGTCATCGTGCCACCGCCTGTCCATCTCGGCGGGGATCGCTGCCCCCGCACCATCCACCTTCATGACGAAGGATCGCTTGCCCTCCGCCAAACGAAACCGTGCTCTTGTCGGCCCGCGCGATGCGGTGCCCCAAGGCTTCCAGCCCAGTCACCCACGCGGCATCGCACTGGGGCTCCACAGCAATCAAAAGTCCTTCTTCCACCCGCCAACGCGGCGCGTCAAGCGCGGCCTGGGGTGAGGCCCCTTGTATCACACGCAGTCCTACCTGCAGTTGCCCCTGCGGCTGCATCATCCCCCCCATGACACCAAAAGCCATCACCGGCTCCGTGCCGCTTGGGCCCGCTCGGGTGACGAAGCCTGGAATGATCGTGTGGTACGGGCGTTTCGACGGTGCCGCCACATTGGGGTGATCGGGAACGCAGACAAAACCACATCCGCGGTTCTGCAAAGCAATGCCCGTCCCGGGCACCACAATGCCGGAACCAAAGCCCATGTAATTCGATTGAATGAAGCTGGTGGCTCGTCCGCGAGCGTCGGCCGTACACATCAGCACGGTGCCACCTGGCTTGG
>CALDQF010000474.1 GCA_937911845.1 uncultured Phycisphaera sp.
TGTCCCTGTTGCCCAAGTCCGTCTTTCCTTGGTTGGGGGCGTTGGTGTGGGTGGGATCCATCACCTTGTTTGGTCTTCGGGCCGACACCCCCATCACCTCGGCGGCCCCGTGCGATTTGAACGCGCTGTGGTCGTTGCCCCTGTTCACCGCCAGCTTGTTGATTTGCCCCTACCTCGACCTCACCTTCCATGAGGTGCGGCGATCGGCCCACCATGCCGCCTTTGGCATCTTTGGGGTGGCCTTCGCCCTGATGTTGCTGTTGACCGTGGTGCTGTGGATGGGCGATGGACCTCGGCTCGGCCCGTGGGTCCTTGGCCACCTCGTGGGCCAAGCGCTCTTCACCACTTCCTGGCATTTGGGCGCTTTGCGGCGAGAAGAAGACAGCATCCGAGCTTTCGGTTGGCGCGGGCTCTTGATTCCCGCAGCCGTGATCTACGGGGCCCACACCGTGATGACTGGCGACCGCATGGACGACCAAGAGTGGTACCTGCGATTCCTCTTTTTGTACGGCTTCGTGTTCCCCGCCGCCTTCTTGCTGCGTCTTCGCGGCGGCATGGTGCTCGTGCCTTTGGCGGTCTTGGTCGCGCTGGCCTCGGTGCCCGGTGAGTTTGCGTTTGTCTGCCAATGCGAACCGTACGGCTTGGTGCCCTTCCTCCTGCTCTTGCCCCTGCTCAAGCGAAAGCGCCGCGCATGAGACCGAAGCCGGCTGGACGCGCGGCCATCTCCGACCACATGGATGGCCGAACCGCGCTCACCGAAGTGCAGTGGAGTTTGCTGGAAGATCCCGCCCCCAAGACCGACTTGCTTTTGGTGTTTGGCACGTACCACCACCGCTTCATGTTCGGGGAAATGTGCAACACCCTGGCCGAAGCAACCAACGCCGCGCACTGGCTGGGCACCACCACCGAAGCCGTGACGGCCAACGGCCACACCATCGAAGGCGAACCCGGCTTGTCCGCAATCTGTTTGACGTTGCCGGACGTCTCAATACGCACCCGAACGATCGCCCCTTGGAGCGGCATCCCCACAATCAATGGTCAAGGGGTCGCCGACATGATGGGATTCCAAACCGGCGACTCTGCTTCGATTGGCTTCGCCGATCCGTTCTCGTTGCCCATCCAACGGATGATCGACAGCTTGCCTGATGATTTGCCCGGCCTGTGGGGTGGTATTGCCAGTGGGGCCAGTCAACCCGGACACAACGTGTTGGTGGCCGATGGAGAAGTCCTGAACGGCGGTTTTGTCGCCGCGCATCTTCATGGCAAGCTGGGGATCGATGGCTTTGTGTGCCAAGGCGTGGTACCGGTGGGCGAATTACAAGTGGTGACTGAAGTGACCAAAGACGCCATCACCACCATGGGCAACCGACCCGTGCTTTCGGTCTTACAAGATGTGCTCATGGGCGAGCCCAAAGAACGACGCGAGTGGGTCAATGATGGGTTGCTGCTGGGCGTGGCGATTGATGAACACAAGCGGCCACTGGGACGCGGAGACTTCTTGGTGCGCGAGCTCCTCGGGGTTCGGCCTGAGCAAGGACAGCTGGTGTGTGGCTCACCCCCCCGGGTGGGGTCAACCGTGCGGTTCCACTTGCGCGACTCCGATGCGGCCTGCGAAGACTTGGTGATGCTGCTGGACGCTCAACAACTCAAAGGCCCCCCGCCAGCCGCACTCGTGTTTGGCTGCCGCACCCGCGGCGCCCGGCTGCACGGCGAACCCGAAACAGATGCCGTCATCGTGCACAGCCACTTGAACAAGCCCGCGCAAGCGGGGTGCTTTATGGCGGCGGAGTTTGCCCCGGTGGATGGCCGCACGATGGTGCATGGGCACTCGGTCGGGGGGGCTCCGATTCGAA
>CALDQF010000475.1 GCA_937911845.1 uncultured Phycisphaera sp.
CCGCGCGCATCGTGTACCGGGAAGGCACTGATGCGGTAGAAAGTCTTCCCGCCGAGCACCTGCCAGCGTTTGCCATCGAATTCCTCGCGATTGACGATGAGACAAGAAAGCTCGCCCGAAAAATTGAGGAAAGTGACCTCCCGGATCGAGATCGGGTTGCCGATCTGCTCCGGAAAGCGGGATTGGCCAGCGCGATGGACGCTGACCACAGCTGCTGAGGTGGGCTAGACAGCTCAAAGAGCGAAATATTTGGCTTCGGGATGGTGGACCACAATCGCACTGGTCGATTGCTCAGGGTCGATTTGATGGTTCTCGGTCAAGTGACAGCCAATACGTTCAGGCTGAAGGAGCCGGAACAACTTCGTCTGGTCAGCCATGTCTGGACATGCTGGATAACCAAAGGAATATCGACTGCCGCGGTATTGCTGCCGGAAGAGTTCTTCGGGCGTCACCGCGTCATCGGCATCGATCCCAAGCTCCGCTCGCATCCGCTTATGCCACAACTCCGCCAAAGCTTCCGCGGTTTCGACCGCAAAGCCATGCAGGTACAAATACTCGGAGAAATCTCCCGACTCGAACAATGCCTTGCATCGGGCAGTGGCCTCTTCTCCGACGGTCACGCATGACATGCCAATCACATCGTCTTCACCAAAGAAATCACTGATGCACAGACGACGTCGTTCGGCCTGTCTTGGAAAAGAAAAACGTTCCAACTCGGTGCGGCCATCTTCTTCGAGGACAACCAAGTCATTGCCATCACCACGACAACGGAACCAGCCGTACACGACCTTGGGTTGCAAAATCTTCTCTTGCAGGCACTGCAATGAGAGTCGATCGAGGACAGGGTCAGCGTGTTCAGCAAGCCAAGCGTGATGTTCGGCTTCGCTGCGGCTCCCCCGCTTCATCTGCCACTGCCCCCGGGTCAAAGCCTTCCGGTTGAGATAAGGCCAAATGGAACGGCAATCGAGATCTTGGACCACTCGGGTCCCCAAGAATGGCGCGGTCGGTGCGGTGACCGGCTGGATTTTGGCCGCGACCGCCGCCGGACTCTTAGCACGCGTGACTTGAGCGGCTTTCGCTTTGGCCACTGCCTGCTCGCGTTTGTTGGTTCGAGAAGAAATGGCATCTCGTTCCTGCTGCACTTCATCTCGAACAATCAGATCCATCAAACGGAGACCGTCGAAAGCATCCTGTGCGTACAAGCATTCGCCCAGATAGAGCGGACGCAGATGACCTTCGCAGTGACGGCGTGAAAGGGCTGCCCCACCAAGCAAAACGGGGAGGGCGACATCGTTGGCGTTAAAAGTCTCAAGATCAGACTCCATAACCATCACACTTTTGACCAAGAGTCCCGACAGGCCAATCGCATCCGGCTGGTGCTCCGAAGCGGCGGCCATAATTGACTCCGCGGTTTGCTTGATGCCAATATTGTGAACCGTATACCCATTGTTGGTCAAAATGATGTCGACCAAGTTTTTGCCAATGTCGT
>CALDQF010000476.1 GCA_937911845.1 uncultured Phycisphaera sp.
GCAACCAGAGGTAAAAGGAACAGAGATTCATTCTTGGGAAAGCAACATCCTTTGCCCCAAGCATGATGGGCAACACAAAGTTACCAAGCGCTCCTGGAATCGCGGGAATGATCACCAAGAAGGTCATGATGGCACCGTGCAACGTAAAGAACCGGTTGTAAGTGTCGGCATCCATGATGGTTTGGCCTGGAGCAATCAACTCCGTGCGAATACCAAGAGCAAAGAGCCCTCCCAAAAGAAAGCTTGACAATGTTGCAATGACATACATCACCCCAATACGTTTGTGGTCAAGGGTGATAATCCAAGACAAAATGCCCTTGGAACAATTGATGTAGTTGCTTCCAGACTCATCGTGGATATCAGTGTCGGCGGTTGTGATTGTGGCCATGGAGCACTCTCTTAAAAAAAGATCAGTTTGTGACAGACAATGGGGGCTCAGTTTTCATCTGGCCATTCTCATCGGTCACAAGATCTAGTTGACGGACAAATCGAACCAATGCATCCAGTTCTTTGGAGCTGAGTTGCTTCCCGAAGTTGGCTGGCATTTGGTTCATATAGGTAGGGGCAATTTTTTCCCATGGGGCAACAATGGATTCAAGGACATAATTTTCATCAATTTTGACGTTTTGGATTTTTCCGTCAATCTCAATTTTCTTCGTCTTGCCCCAATTTGCATGGAGATCCCACATAGACGGACCTGTCATTCGTTCGCCAGGTTTCAAACTGTGGCAGGAAGCACACCGAGAGAAAAGTCTTGCCCCGGCCCAGACCAGACGGTCGCCAGAGTAATCGTCAATCCAACGCGCATCCTTCGCAATGACAGCATCAAACTCATCTTGGGGAATTGCTTCTACCCAAAAGTTCATTTTTGAGTGCCCTGTGCCACAGTATTCTGTACAGAATCCTTGATAAATACCGGGCTTCTCCGGTGTGAACCAGAGTGATCCATACCGACCGGGTACGACGTCTTGCTTTACACGGAATGCCGGTATGAAGAAGGAGTGAAGAACGTCGTTGGAACGCAATGTGACGCGTGTGGGTTTACCGACAGGAACTTTGAGAACCATGGAATCGGAAGCACCATTGCGGTGATCGAATTGCCATGCCCACTTCTGCGCCGTCGCGTCTACTTCGTAACAATTCGCGGGCGGCGACTTGAATTCGGCGTACGTATCAACGCCAATGAAGAAAAGAACTCCGGACAAGAGCAGCGGAATCACTGTCCAAGTTGTCTCTAGCACCAAACTATGAGTTGGCCCAAACCCTGCTGGCTCATTGTTCGACTTTCTTCGATAG
>CALDQF010000477.1 GCA_937911845.1 uncultured Phycisphaera sp.
GTTCGGGGTCATTACCGCCAACACCCTCGCCCAAGCCGAAGCTCGGAGTGCAGACAACCCAAACAACAAAGGCTACGAGGCCATGGTTGCGGTGACCGGGGTCTTGTCCACCATGGGGTCGTTGCGATGAGAGTGGCCAAAGACTGGCGGCGCGCAGCATTGCAAGCCCTGTACATTTTGGATCGTGGGGGCGATCCTGTAGCCCAAGGCTTAACCGCGGCTCTTGAAGGCAGTACCGCCTCAGAAGCCGACCGGGCCCGGGGTGTCAATTTCGCTTTGCGAATCTGGGAATGCGGTCGCATCTTGGATAACGAACTCAATCCCCTGAGCCCCGACTGGCCACTGCACCGCCAACCGGTGTTGGATCGTTCCATCTTGCGCCTTGCCGCTCAAGAGATGACCGAGGCACCCGAGCAGTGGAAGGTTGTGATTTCCGAGGCCATCGATTTGGCTCGTGAATTCAGTACGGAAGAGAGCCCGCGCTTCATCAACGGTGTGCTCGATCGATTGCAACGAGAACGCCAACGCAACCAAGATCAATCTGGAGAAGCAGAACATGGGATTGTTTCGCCGGGCGACTGAAGCACTGCGATCAGGATTGACCAAGACTCGCACCGCCCTGACCGGTGTTTTTGGGGCCTTGGCCGGACGCAAGATCGATGAAGAAGCACTTCAAACCATTGAAGCCTCGTTGCTTCGAGCGGATGTTGGCCCTGCGTTGAGCACCAGTATGGTCGAATCACTGCGCACGGCTTGGCGGCAGGGCGCCGTCACCACCGGTGAAGAAGCTCGAGATCATTTGGCCCAAGACCTTCGCGAACGCCTGGGTGATCATCGTGGGGATATCGCCCGCGCTGAACAAGGCCCCACGGTGCTCTTGGTGGTTGGCGTGAATGGTGCCGGTAAGACGACCAGCATCGCCAAACTGGCCAAACGGTTTTCCGCCGAAGGAAAAGTGGTGCTTGCCGCCGCCGACACCTTCCGCGCTGGTGCGGTGCACCAATTGGAAGTGTGGGCCGAGCGTTTGGGGGTGGACATCATTAAAGGGAAAGAAGGCGCTGATCCGGCGGCAGTGGCTTGGGACGGCGCGGAAGCGGCCGTGGCCCGAAACGCTGACTTCCTCATTGTGGACACCGCCGGACGGCTGCACGTTCAAGAAGAATTGATGCGAGAATTGTCCAAAATCAAAGACGTCCTAGGGAGGGTGATACCCAGCGCCCCGCACGAAAGTCTTTTGGTTCTTGATGCCACCGCCGGTCAAAACGGCTTGCGACAAGCCGAGCATTTTTTGGCCGCTGCTGCGATCGACGGCATTGTTCTCGCCAAGCTTGATGGCACCGCGCGGGGCGGCGTCGCCCTTTCCATCCGCGAAAACACCGGCGTCCCCGTCAAATTCGTTGGGACCGGAGAACGACCAGAAGATCTTGAAGCCTTTGACCCAGAACCCTACGTCGATGCCCTCCTTGGACTGAACGGTGAATAAACCTCATGATTCAATCCGCTGGGCCCTGCTTCAGATCCAAGTATCGGTCGAGACCCTTTCGGAAGTGCTCTGCTAGCCTGCCCTGAGACATCTCAAATGCCGTCCGTTGATTCTTGATCGCGGCTTCCAGATCTCCTGATTCAAAGTGCGCTCTTGCGAGTACCTCGTAAATCGGAGCAAATTTTCCCTCCGCCGCACGATTGGCGGTAGTGACCGCGGCCATGGCAAAATCAATGTTGCGGTTTTTCACCGACGGATCAGTGAGCACGTACCAAGCAATGCTGTTCAGATAAATCGCTTGGTCCGAATACTCCTTGATGAGGCGCCATCCAAGTTCATAAGCATCGGGGTGCTCCATGGGTCCAGCGAGAAGTCGGAATCGCATATCGAGAAGTTCCGGATTGTCCGGTTCAAGCAAAAGACCACGATTCACGAAGTCGATGGTCTTGGTGAAGTCGCCGCTTTTTCGGTCGGCATCCATGCTTTTCTCGGCAAGCCTTAGGATCTCACTTGCGGTCTCTCCCATTTCGTAACGCGTTCTGGCGTCCTGAAGATTCCATTCACCGTCGAGGATGCGCGAAAGTGGTTCGTCAAGATCCGATGGATGACCGATCCAAGCGACCCGTTCGCTCTGGTCGATCACAAATGCACAAGGAATACCGCTTCTTTCGGCCGCTTTCATGTAGGACTCGTAAGTCTGGGATCGATCGTCGAGCGCCATGGTGTAAGTGATCTTTTCACTCCACTCCGGTGAGGAAAGAAAAGCCTTTACAACTTCTGGCTTCTCATCGCTCACCCCGATAATCGTCAGTCCTCTATCGGTGTAGGTTCTCTGGAGATCGCTGAGATGCGGCATACCAGCCAAACAAGGGCCGCACCA
>CALDQF010000478.1 GCA_937911845.1 uncultured Phycisphaera sp.
CCGGGGGTGAAAGTGCCCGGGGCGGCATCCCACCCTGGATTCTGGGTGAAGTAGTCAAACCCACTGTCCCCAAAGGCAGCGGTGAAGATTTGCTCACCATCGAGGTACTGACCGTCCGCAATGACCGCGGTCTGAAGCTGACTGTCTTGGATCACAAGCCCAACATCACCCTCATGCTGTGCGAAGCATGTTGGAGCAAAAAGGAACATAACCAAAATGAAATTTCGAATCATTGGGAGGGTCCTTGCATCACTGTGGCCGAAGCAATGGCCGGATCCAGAAGATTTTTCTGATTGGACTGATAAATAGATTGGAACTGGGCAGTCAGCACACGGCCGTCTACGAATGACCAGTTGGATTTCGAAGTCCAAGCCAGTTCATCTTCAGAGACCGCGTTGATCTGCACTTGAGTTGCCGCAACGGACAAAGGCAGATCAGGAGCGAAATCACCGATCCACCAGCCTTCGACGTGGGTGTGGTCTGCGCCAGCAAACTCACCGATATAGGCCATGATCAAAAACTGCACCGTGTTGGACGGCGACCGAACCCGAGAAAGCCGATCCGCGGGTGCTTCCCCCAGCGCTGTGGCAGGAGAATAGTTTCTGGAGAGGTAGTTGTTCATGCCATATGAAGTTTGGCGGTACCGATCATTGGTGCCTTCGATCGGAAGTCCCGAATCAGCGTCCTGCTCCAGCCAGTGCGGGCTCCAGTCGAGCGGTGAACGAAGCAGCAGGCCCGAATTCGTATACGGCTCAAGCGTATTGATCCATGCGATGTCTTGGTTCGCAATGGCCCCGTGGCTCAGACCGACCTCAACAAACTGACCGCCGTTCTCCGTGGCAAATGCCACTTGGGCGGTTTGCAGCATGCGGAGCTGAGAGACATCTTGGGCCGTAAGACCTTGCCGCTGAACACTGCCGATCGCTGGTATCAACAGTCCAAACAGGACTGCGATGACACCAACCACCACCAACAGTTCGACCAGAGTGAATGCTCTACGAGCCGAATTCATATAGATAATTTAGGCTTCATGACAATACGTTGCCAACAAAATGGTCATTTTTGGCGTTCAATCCGCGCAGGATTCGCACCGGCCGCGCAGGGTCAGTTCATGGTCTTCCAGCGTGAACCCTTTGGGGAGAAGACTGGTCAACTTCCCCACGCATCCATCCACATCAAACATCCGATCACACACGGTGCAATGGAAGTGGTGATGGTGCGAGGCGGCAATATCTGCCAGTTCGTAACGATCAGGCTGTCCAGACACCGCAACCGGGACCAATACGCCATCTTCCTCCATCCGCCGGACAATCCGGTAGACGGTTCTCTGACCAAGCGAAGGAACTTCCGATTTGGCAGAATCGAAGATCTCGTCGATGGAAAGCGGGCGAGAGGCGCTTTGGCAGGCCTCACGGATGGCTCGTTGCTGGGCAGTGTCGCGGCGTTCAGTCATGGTCAGTGGTCCACGCGGGTCCCGCCCAAGACTGTACTGATTTCAGCCACCCTTTGGTCCACTTCTTGCGAAGTTGCGGCTTCGAGATTCAATCGAAGCAGCGGCTCGGTGTTGGAGGGACGCACATTGCACCACCAAGAGCCATGATCCACCGTCACCCCATCGACCTGCAACACTTCGGCTTCGGGACTGCCGGCGACCAAACGCGCTATCGCGGCGTCTTTGTCGTCGACCTCGAAGTTGATTTCTCCCGATTGGGAGTAGCGTCGCAGCGGACCGATGCATTCTGACAGAGGTTTGCCCTCCGCCACCATTTGTGCACAAAACGCAGCAAAAGCGATCGCGCCGGAATCAGCGCACCAGTTGTCCTTGAAGTAGAAGTGACCCGACAATTCGCCCCCAAATGAAGAGCCAGATTCCTTCATTTTGGACTTCATGAACACGTGGCCCACGCGCGACATGTGAGGTTCACCCCCGGAGGATTTCACCGTTTCCGGGAGAATTTTAGAGGAGCGTAAGTCGTACACCACACCGCCCCCGTTGGTGAGAAAGTTGGGCGCAAGCCAAGCGGTGGTGAGATCGCACCCGACAGAATTTCCCTGCTCGTCCACCAAGACACACCGGTCCGCATCGCCATCAAAACACACGCCGAAGTCACAACCGTGCTCTCGTACGGCTTCTTGGGTCCAGCCGAGATTGGATTCGACCAACGGGTTGGGGTCATGCACAAATGAGCCCTGGTCGTTCTCAAAATGCAACTCAATTAACTCGAGCCCCGGCAAGCCGGAAAATACTTTCGGCACCATGGTGCCGGCCATGCCGTTGCTAGCGTCCACGGCAACCTTTAACTGGACCGTGCCGTCCAACAGCGACGCGGGCAAGAAACGGTGCACGTGTTGTCGGTACCCGTCCCACAAATCCTGATGTTCGACGGTCGGGGTTTCATCCCCCGCCTCATAGTCACACCCCGCTGCGAGAGCTTCAATGTCCTGCAGTCCCGATTCACGACCAATTGGCGCGGCTCCCGGGCCACTTATTTTGAATCCGTTGTACTGGATCGGGTTGTGGCTGGCCGTGGTTTGGATAGCCCCAGCCCCATCCAGTTCATTGACCGCCCAATACAAGAATGGGGTGTCCACCAGGCCGACGTCGATGACCCTCACTCCGCTGGCCAGCAACCCTCTTTGCAGTTCACGAATCAACGCTGGTGAGTGTGGCCGCATATCGCGACCAACCACGACTGGCTTTCCGGGTGAACTCTTTTTCAGAAACGAGCCGGCCCCAAATCCGATGCGATACGCCACCGATTCTGAAAGTGGCTCGGGGTAGACCGCCCGAACGTCGTATGCCTTAAAAACATTGGGGAACTCAATCGGTGATGTCATGGTGACCCCATGCTAGCGATGAGATGCCGAATCGATGGTGTCCACTTGGACGCCTTCAGGCAGCGCATCCAAAAATCGACGGCCATACGACTTGGTCAGCACCCGCGGGTCCAAAATCGCGACCAATCCCTCATCGGTGGCAGACCGAATCAATCGCCCCACGCCTTGCCGAAACTTAATCAAGGCCCGAGGCACGGTATCGTCAAAGAATGGTTTGCCCCCTTGAGACTCGATGGATTCGTGCCGAGCTTGCACCAATGGCTTGTCCGGTGGATCAAACGGCAAGCGAGTGATGATGACGTTGCGAAGCGACTCACCCCGGACATCGACGCCTTGCCAGAACGAGGCAACCCCAAACAAAACCGATCGCCGATCCGCCCGGAACCGTTCCAGCAAGCGTCCCGGAGCACCATCTTCTCCCTGAACCAACACGGGATGACCTCGGTCACCAAAGGCCCGTCGCAACAACCCTGCACACTCTCGAAGGGTTCGCCAGTTGGTGCAAAGCACAAAGGCACCACCATCGGTGCGCTGCACCAATTCGTCGATACGGCGGGACAATGAGGACAAATATCCCGGTGCGCTTGGCTCCGGCATCCGTTCATCCACCAACACCTTCATCTGGCGAGCATGATCAAACGGTGAGCCCAACTCGATGGTCTCCGCATCCTCGCACCCCATCCGGGTACGGGCATGCAAAAATGAACCTGCTCCAGTGGTCAGAGTCGCACTGGTCAACACCACTCCAGTCTTTCCACCAAAGAGATGCTCTCGTAAAATTGGCGCGGCATCCACGGCGGTTGCGGCCAAGCGAAGTCGTCGGAAGGCATCTCCCGAGCGCGGCATGCCCTCCAACCAATACACACAACCTGAGATGGTCTGCTCCACCAGAGTTTTGGTCTGACTGATCAAACCTTCGCAGCGATCTTCGTAGGCGTCGATTTCATACCCATCGGCTTCTTGGACGCAGAGATCACGAAGCAAGTTCAGTCGACCTTTCAGTTCCCCAACGGCCGGAGTCAATGTGTCCGGAACCACCCCAGGACTTCGAATCCGGCCATTTGACTCGGCCTGCTTCCCCCAACGTTCCCAAGCATCAAAGAATTTTTCCGAAGCCGTCGCCAACTGCCGGGCGGCTTGAATGGCACTGACCCGTGCACTCTCGCGGCCGTCCTTGAGTTCAAGGGTGTCAAGAAAGGCACGCCCCCTCCTGTTGTCATGCAATACGCGAACCAAATGCCGAACCGAACCTTCGGCCAGGCTGGTGCCGAACTGTTCACAGGCCACATCCTCAACCGCGTGAGCTTCATCCAAAATGACGTGGTCGTACGCCGGCAAGAATCCCGCCCCCCGTGCACGAAGGGCCAAGTCACTAAAAAACAAGGCATGGTTGCATATCAAGAGTTGCCCTGACTCCATGCGACGCCGAGCGAGTTGGTAAAAGCAGGAGTCGTGCCGAGGACACTTTCTTCCCATGCAATTGCCCGAATCTGATCGAACCAAATCCCAAACATCACCTCGTGGGGCAAAGTCGAGATCTGTACGAGTGCCATCGGAGGTGAGACCCACCCACCGGGACAAAGCACCAACTTCTTCCTGAGCTTTTGGGTCCGAAAGAAGCCGGTCCACCCTCTGGTCGGTTCGCTCCATCCGTCGACGAGATACGTAGTTGTTGCGCCCTTTGACCAGCACCGCGCTGAATTCATCAGGAACCACCGACCGAATCAAGGGGACGTCTTTGTCGTGCAATTGTTCTTGGAGTGCGATCGTCTGAGTGACCACCACAACTCGCTCGTCATGTTCTAGAACACGCCGAACCGCAGGCAGAAGATATCCAAAGGATTTACCAGTCCCCGTGCCCGCCTCAATCAACAACGGCCGACGGGTGCTTAAAGCTGAATCAACCGCTCGAACCATCGCGGTCTGCTGTGGCCGTGATTCATAACCAGGAATCCGACGGGCAATCGGACCTTCCGGGTGCAGCAAAAGTTCGGCGTTAAGTACCACCCTGAAATGGTAGGTCTCAACCGAGACGCGCGATGACGGCGTCGGCGAATCCAGTGGTGGTCAAGGATCCCCCGAGGTCACCGGTGCACTCGCCGGCTTCCAGGCAAGCGTTGTAAGCATTGCGAACTCGATCAGCGGCCTCGGCACAATCGGTATAGCCGCGGGTGTCACCAAAGTGCCTGAGCAACATGACCCCGCTCATCAGAAGTGCAAGTGGGTTGGCCTTGTCTTGGCCCGCAATGTCGGGGGCTGAACCGTGCACCGCCTCGAAAATAGAGCCGACATGACCATGGTTGGCCCCCGGGGTGACCCCGAGGCCGCCCACCAAGCCTGCGCACAAGTCACTCATGATGTCGCCGTACAGATTTTCGCACAACACGACATCAAACTGGGAGGGATCTCTGACCATCCGCATGCAGCCCGCATCGATGATGACCTCCTCATATTCGATCGATGAATATTCATCAGCGACCTTCTTGGCTTCCTCAAGGAACAAACCGTCGGAGAGCTTCATGATGTTTGCCTTGTGGAAAGCGCTGACTTTTTTGCGACCACGCTTTTCCGCATAATCGAAAGCGAATTCGGCAATGCGCCGACACGCCGACCGGGTGGCCACCTTGAGGGAAGTCACCACACCTTCGGTCACCGTATGCTCGATCCCGGCGTACAACCCTTCGGTGTTTTCCCGCACGATGACGAGATCGACATTGTCGTATCGCGTCGTCACACCGGGCATGGAACGAACAGGACGCAACGCACCGTAAAGATCCAAACTCTTTCGCAAACCAACATTGACGGAAGTGAACCCCGAACCAATCGGCGTCGTGCAAGGACCTTTCAAAGCGATACCGTGCTTGCGAATTGCGTCAAGGGTGGCCTCTGGCAGCACGGAAGAATCACCGGCATCAAGGGCCGCCACACCCGCACAAGCTGGAATCCACTCCAGTCCAAGCTGACACGCATCCAAAACACGCTGGGTGGCCCTGGCCACCTCAGGTCCGATGCCATCACCCTCAATCAAGACCACAGACTTGGACATCACTACACCTTTCATTCACGAACCGAATACGAAGGAACCATCGTAACGACATGCCCGGTCTTCACCGAATTCTTGAATTGGGTTTGACCAACACTTCACCAAAGACCGAGAATGAAAGTATGAGGGTTGGGTTTGATACCGAAACGGTAGTGGTGGGCGGAGGCATTGCCGGATTTTTCGCGCTTGATCGCCTCCGGACGGCCGGGCACCGCGCCCACCTGATCAGCTGCCCCCGGCCTGGCATGGATCAAACCCAGTGGTCGCAAGGCATCCTGCACTCTGGGTGGAAATACCACCGAGGTGATCCTCGTCCATTTCCTGATCTCGCCAAGACTTGGCGAGACATGTTTGAAGGCAACACTGAACCCCAGCTTCCACGGGAAGCCATCCGAACCTCAAATCTGTGGGTATGGGGAGATGTCGATGCTGACCCTTCCCTCGGACTGCAAGTCGTGGACACACCCGAGTGCCTTGGACACCACCGAATGCACCATCTCGAGGAATCCATCATTGACCCTAGCGTGGTGTTGAACCATCTTCGGCAGAAACACGACACCTGCTGCCACCACGGACTGGTCAAGGTGGCACGCATGGCCGGTGGTTTTGAAATTTTGATCGGGCCCGAACGCATCCTCACCAAACATTTGATCTTGGCCGCAGGTGCGGGCAATGAAGCACTCGGGATGATGCTGGGACGCCCCCCAGGATTTATGCAACGCCGCCCTCTTCGTATGTACCTGATCCGAGGGGCACTCCCAGATCTCTACGGTCATGCCATGCGGCAAAAAGAAGTCGCATTGACCATTCATACCATTCCCGGTGAGCACGACGAACGAACCTGGATCATCGGTGGTGCGCTCGCAGAAGACGCTCCGGATTTACATGCTGATGAGGCTGAACATCGTCTCCGCAACGCCTTGATGGTCTTCCTCCCGGGCGGCCTCCCCACCGGGTGCAGGTGGAGCTCGTACCGCATCGATCGTGCAGAGAAAGCCACGGCCGACGGACATCGCCCCGATGACGTGTGCGTGGAATTGGTAGACGATGTGCATTACGTTTGGCCCACCAAATTGGTGTTGGCTCCTCGTGCGGCTGACACTTTGTTGAGCATGCTCCCCAGTCCGGCTCGTCGACCCGAGCAACCCGAAACCACGGTTTGGCAACAACTGCCCGAGTTGGGGGCCACCCAAGGTCCGGTCCAAGAGGCCGAATTGAAGTGGCGTCCATTGACATGATGAAGCGTAAGTGGCCATGCTTGGTTTGGGGTACGGTCAAACTTGGCCGAACCACCCAGCTGCGTACGCCGGCTCATCCGCTGCCATCAGATGCGGAAGCGGATTGTTTGGTGCGTCGGATGATTGCCCTAGGCATCCGTGCCTTCGATACCGCGCCCGCCTACGGGTCGTCTGAAATGCGGCTGGGCCCTCGAGCAGAGCAGCGCATCTCCATCAGCACCAAAGTGGGTGAGATTCATGAAAATGGAAAGAGTCATTTTGACTTCAGTGCTGAAGGCGTGATGCGCAGCCTGACGCGAAGCCAACAGAGGCTCAAACGCGAGCAACTTGATCTGGTGTATTTGCATGCGCCCAACAACGACTTTGAGATTCTGAACCACACCGAAGCATGGACCACACTGCTAGAAGCCAAGGACGCAGGAATCATGACCCACATCGGGCTGTCGGGTAAATCACCCGAAGCGGCCCAGTGGGCGTTGGAGCATCACACGGATGCATTGATGGTGCCGTGGAATCAAAAAGATCGGTCGCACGCGAAGATTTTGGACGACGCCGCAGCCCGCAATGTGAAAGTCTTCGTCAAGAAGGGGTTGAATTCTGGGCAACTGTCCGCAGCCGCATCACTGCAATGGATGCTTGAGGATCCCAGAATCCATGCGGTGGTGGTTGGGTCATTGAGCCCAGAACACATGCGAGAGAATCTTGAGCTCGCCAAGGCCATACGGCCCAATCAATGCTGACACCTGAATTTAGAAGTCAGGATTTTGGCTTCACCGGAATGATCAAGACCTGATCGAGATTCAACTTCGTGAGATCTTCACCGATGGTGTTTTTGTTGCGCTGGTACAAAAGCTCAACCCAATCCTCACGCTGTACGCCCCAGAGGTCGCCAACAATTCGGGCCAGCGAATCTCCAGTTTTCACGGTGTAGTACTGCTCACCAGTCTGGAGCGGCGGACGCTTCACGGGCTGGGCTTCCGGCTTTCTCACTCGTTTGGGGGGAAGTTTGATGATCGTGCCCACCTGCAGGTTGCCCGGATCAAGATCAGGATTCAACGCCGCGATTTCGGAAACGCGAGCTTCATCGCCCAAGAGCAAACGGGCAATTCTCGTGTAGTTGTCATTTGGGGCAATTCGATACTCATTGGCCGCCAACGTTGGATCAACTGGTTTGGTTCGAGGTTGGCTCTTTCGAGGCATCTTCAGAATTTGGCCAATCTGCAACTTGGTGGGATCAACCCCAGGGTTCAGCGCGATAATTTCATCGTGCCTTCCTGGCTCGCCAAACCAATCTTCGGCAATGGTGATGATGACATCACCATCTTGGACCGTGTATACCTCTGTGGAAGCGACAGTCTTGGGCTTGGGTGCCGGCTTGTCTGAAGTGGCTGGCTCTGAACCACCCGTCTTTTCAACCTCGGACTTTGCTGACTCCGCTGAACGTTCTGGTGAGGTGGTATTCAACCCATCTTGAACAGAAACCTTTGAGGCACCATCCGGAATCGGATCTGGACGAAGACCACCCTGTGGCTCGGGCATCGTTGGGGATGGCACTGGTGGGGCCGCATCACCAAGTTTGCCACCGGCCGCATCGAGTGGAGATTTCGGTGAGAGAGGTCCTGAAGTATTGGAATCGCCCCCCAACTTTGATCCGGTACCTGTCGACGCTTTGCCCTCCGGGGAGTCAGGGCCCCGACGCATGGTGAGCCCACCTTGCCCG
>CALDQF010000479.1 GCA_937911845.1 uncultured Phycisphaera sp.
TACATTCGCTTCGGCTGATGGCTCCCGTGAGCTTTCGCATGGCTTGACTCATCAGGCGAGCCTGCAAACCAACGTGCGAATCTCCCATATCGCCTTCAATTTCAGCTTTGGGAATAAGTGCGGCAACGGAGTCCACCACAATTACATTGGTGGCATTCGAACGCACCAGAAGCTCGCAAATCTCAAGAGCTTGCTCACCGGTATCTGGTTGGGAAACCAACATCTCTTCAACGTTGACACCAATGCGTCGTGCCCACGTGGGATCCAACGCATGTTCGGCATCAATGAACGCCACCACACCACCAGCCTTCTGGGCTTCGGCCGCAATGGTCAAGGCCAGCGTGGTCTTACCACTGGCTTCCGGACCGAACACTTCGACGATGCGACCCTTGGGAACCCCTCGGCCACCCAAGGCCAAGTCCAAGCTCAGGGAGCCAGTCCTGGTTCCGGGAGGTGCAGTGATGCTATCCCCCTCAAGGCGCATGATGGAACCTTTGCCGTAGGTCTTCTCAATCTGGGCGAGGGCCCGATCCAGCGCGGCCTGGCGTCCGGCGGATTCTGCGTCAGGGGCGGGAGTGGTGTTTTTTTTGCGTGCTGCCATGGCTAAAGCGTGCTCCTTGCTATTCGCTCATTTCATCCAGAGTGGCCCGCCGGAGATTCGATCCAACGTGCCCTGTATGGTTGTCCCGCAGCAGCCTAGGACGCCGTCGTCCAAGCGGTGGATCTGGCTGCAGATCATCCATCAAACCCCAACCTATCCATAACCGTTCGGGTTCTGTCAGGGGTCAGAACAGTATCGGCGACAACTCTGAACTTTGCCCAGTTCGGCGGAATTTTTCTTGGCCCAGACTGACAATTGGCGTCAGTCCGGCCGCATAATCCACCCAATATGCGGTTGATGACGTGGAATGTGAACGGTCTCCGAAGCGCCCTTAAAAAGGGACTCCCGGAGGTCCTTAAAAAAACTCGGCCGCAAGTCGTTCTTTTGCAGGAGGTTCGAGCGTTTCCTGAGGATCTCCCTGCACCATGGGCCGATCCTCCCCGGTGGCACGTGGTGTGGAACCCCGCCGAAAAGCCGGGCTACAGCGGTACCGCCATTTGGTCCCGCTCGCCCATTGAAGTGCTGGAACGAGGCCTAGGCGGCCCTGATCAAGAGGGTCGCGTCATTGTGGCCCGGACCGGTGGGGTTGTGGTTGGATGTTTGTATCTCCCGAGTGGATCCTCTTCAGAGGCTCGACAAACCGTGAAAGACCGGATGCTGGACGAGTTCACTGCGTGGGCCGAACCATGGCGAAAGAAATCAGAGCCGGTTTGCCTGGCAGGAGACTTCAACGTCGCCCCAACAGAACGGGACATCTACCACTGGAAGAGCAACCAGAAGACCAGTGGATTTCTTCCCCATGAACGTGCCTGGTTCGCCGACTTGTTGCAGCGTGGGTGGTATGACCCGGTGCGTGATCAGGCTGGTGAGCACGATGGCCCGTACACCTGGTGGTCGAATCGCGGACAGGCTCGAGCGCTGGATCGGGGATGGCGGATCGACCACTGGCTTCTGAACGAAGCGGCCAAGTGCAGGAGCTCTCGACCGAACGTTCATCGAGAACACAGTCTTGGGGTGTCGGACCACGCACCGGTGACAATCGATCTTGAAATCAACTGAAGAAAAAAGCCTACAGATCAATAGCACATCAATTCATTCATCCACCATGCACGCTGAGATTTGAATTTGCTTTAATTGGTTTTGAGAACATGATTTGAATTGAGCCGCTGACCGAGAACTCGTTCTCGGGCCAGAGGCCTTTCACAGCGAAGTCGCTGTTAGGGCCAGACAAGTTGAACACGCAAGTCATCGTC
Source organism: uncultured Phycisphaera sp. (assembly GCA_937911845.1). Taxonomy (GTDB): domain Bacteria; phylum Planctomycetota; class Phycisphaerae; order Phycisphaerales; family SM1A02; genus UBA8653. The sequence continues at coordinate 1,855 of CALDQF010000479.1, forward strand.
TTCACGCCCTGAAGACGGACAAGGCGATCGTTCCGTCTCGAGTGACGGGTGGAGGTTGAACATGACATGCAGCGGGGAACGCAGAGTGCGTCTTGGTGAAGTGATTGAAATGGCACAGCGGTACCGAGGATGGAGCCGCCGTGAGTTGGCAAGATCAATCGGTAGAGATCCCACCAAGTTGATCCCCTCAACGGGTCTACCGCGGTTGGATTTCCTGGTTGAACTCGCGGGTGTTCTGGATTGGGAAATCGACGATCTGGTGTCGCATCTTTGGGGAGGAGAACGAGATCAAATCAAACCAATCCCAGACGAAGATTTACCCCCGAATGCAGACTTCCAAAAGCTTGATCACCTCGCCAAAGAATCCCACTTCAGCGGTGATTTCGAAAGGATGATTGCTCTGGCCCGTGCCGCGCGTACGAAGGCCACAAGCCCGACCGAAACCGCACTGACTCTGAACCGTGAATCAGGAGGCTGGGACGGCTTGGGCCGATTTCGATCAGGAATTCGAGCCCTTCGATCAGGACTCAGACTCTCGAATGTTGACGGGGATGTCAGACGAATGATGCAATCCAATCTGGCTGGTGCCCACTATGGATTGTGGTCTCTTGTTGAAGGTCGCGGTACCGCCATCGACCTTATCGATACGTTCCGCCGCGCACCAGCTGAGTGCCTTCGAGATCACCGTTCGTTGGCCTTTGCCCATCTTCATGTTGGGCAATGTGCGAGAAGACGACTCGGAGACCTCATCGACCGTCGAGATCGCCGTGTCCATGCTCGGGTCGCCGTGGACCACCTCCTGATCGCCAAGTCTCATTTCGATCAGCTCCATCGTGAATTTGGTGATCAACGGCATGACGGCATTTCAAGAACTTGTTCCGCGGGAATTCTCGAAGCAGAGGTTGCGCTGGAGCACCGAACTGCGGAACGAGCGCTTGATGCGATCCACTCCATGATCGACCTCTCCTGCCAAACGGGAGATGAACTCGAAGCCAGAGGATGGTGCTGTATTTACGCTTGCAATATTGTTCTTCGATCCGTGTCACGCGAGTCAGATGTTCATCGACACATGGCCATCTTGACGGACAAAGCACAAGCGATTGCCGAGACCCTGAACCACTGGCCTCTAAGGGAACGTGTTTTCACCATGGAATACATGCGATGGGAGCACGCCAATGGACCAATTGGGGTCAGACCACCCAAGGTGCTCGATCAAGAAGAGTTCAGAACGGTTGCGGGAACGTTGTGTCGATTTCCCTGCTTCAGAGAGCGTGGGCTGACCATCCTCCGCAGCGCTCATTTGATTGAAAGTTAACACCATGCCACTGCTGAATCCACATTCCACCCTTGATGGCACCCTCTCTCAGTCTCAGCATGCTCTTCACACACTCCACGGAGAACTTTTCTTTGAGAAGGCAAAGAATATGCAGAACCAAACGAGTTCTCCGGCGTTGTCCTTGTGTCTGATCTGGCTGCTGTTGTTGATGAGTATGGAACGCAATATGGTGTTCGCCGACCAACCTAATTTTGACT
>CALDQF010000480.1 GCA_937911845.1 uncultured Phycisphaera sp.
ATACGAATCTCCGGCAAACCGTCACCATCCAAGAACTGGAATCCGAGCGAGAGTCCATGTTGATCGACACGCTCACGGGTCTCAGTTCCTTCATGAGCGGGAAGGCCGACCGAAAACTGAGGACGATCGTTGGCACCACCGATGCTCGAGCGTACATCGCCGAGTACCTCAAACAACGATTAGATCGCATGGGCACACTGTCTCAGGGAGGCGGAGCAATCCCTGCGGTTCAACTGGAACTCGCCGACGCATGGTCCACATACGCGGATGTTCTTGGTGGCTTCTCCTCAAACCTCGGACGAACTGAGGAGGCACTGGCGGCACTGGAACAAGCGATCTTGCTTCGGAAGACGATGCAGCCTTCCGCGCAACCCAAAGACCACACACTGGCTCTGGCTGAACTGAATCAACGATGGACCCAAATCAAACACGATGCAAGTCTCATCCAAGGCCAGCTTCCTTCGGAGGCCGAAACAACACTCTTGAATCGCTTGGATCGAGTGGAGGATTTGCTGGAACAAGTTGCCCGCAATCCCAACCAGAGAAATCTCGAAGTCCGGCGGTTGGATGCACTGGCTGATCTGGCGACCAGACGTGGACGGATTGCTTACAGCGCCAAAGAACAACGTTTGGATGAAGCCTTCGTCTTCTGGAACGAAGCAGACAAGCTGTACCAACGTTCCAGTCAAACTGCGATCGACCTGAACCAAAGGTACAACGAGCGAAACCGGGGGCTCTTGCAGTTCACCTGGGCCAGTGGACTCCGGAATGCCAATCAACTCGAAGAAGCATTTACCCAAAGCGAGGCCTACATCAGCCTGTGCCGAGTCCTTCTTCAACAGCAAAGCACGCCAACCGCCCGACGTGATCTGGCGAAAGGGCTGATTCTGGGATATTTAACTCGGCGGAGTCTCAGTAAAGCGGCGGACCAGCCCGCTGTAATCACCAAACTGCAGGACGAGAGCCAGTTGCTGCTTGAAGAAGCAAAGGAACTTTCAGAACGGTTGCATTCTGGAGACCCTGAAGATGTGCGAAGCCTCGAACTGTGGGCGGAAGCGCACTACAACTTAGCTCTGCTGCAATTCGACCGCAAAGACTACCCATCAGCAGGGGAAATCACCGCAGATCTGGTGGCACACGTTCAGAACGAACATGCCCGCGGAGTACAGAACCAACGCTCGGTTGCCATCCTCAAAGCTGCTCGTGATCTTCAACGGATCTGCGCTGACCGCGAATAGTCAGGATGTTCAGGTCCAGGTGGTCAGTAAATCCAGAACGTCCTCGAAGTCAACAACACCATTGCCGTTGAGATCCTCAGGACAACTTCCGCAAGTGTCGCCCCATCGGGCCAAGACCAAGAGCAGGTCGGCAAAGCCAACTTGACCGTCCCCGTTAACGTCGCCGGGCAACACACTCCGACGAAGAACATCGACCATCAAGCCTCCACCCATCACGAAGTCGTTTTCACGGAACAGCAAAAGTTCGTCTACGCCATTTCCATCGAAGTCCCCAGCCCGAATGGCATCAATCGGAGCCCCAAACGCCTGGAGAGGCGTGTCAACGAAAGTCACACCCCCAACCCCGTCCCAATCGGATCGCAACAACCGGCAGACACCTTGAGGCAAACCTTGGGTGTCCGTAGTGACAAAGGCGACGGCGATGTCGGCGTCACCATCTCCATCGAAATCACCAAGATCGAAATCCACCGGCTCCAACGGCACCATCGCATTGGGACTCGCCAACAAGAATTCCACCCCCCCACCAAGCTGACCGCCACTGGTGATGCGATGCACTTCGAAAGAGGCTCGATCTCTATGCAGGGTCACGTGGATGGCTGGAGTCAAATTCAGTCCAAGTGGGCTGGAGCTGTCTCCAGAACCCGAGGCTGCGATGGCGTTGCTTCCTCGGCTTTTCTTTTTGTTTCCTGATGTAATTTGGACAGAACCTGCACTGGTCACGACTGCATTGTTATTTTTTTTCCCTGTCCCTGGGACAGGGTCAATTTCGGACGGATCATCACCTGTACCACCCTCATCCTGATCACTAAATCCAATACC
>CALDQF010000481.1 GCA_937911845.1 uncultured Phycisphaera sp.
CCTCCGCAGCCTCGGCCAGCATGGTCAAGCGACCACCGTAAGTCTTCCGCAAATTATCTTCGTGGAAAACATCAGCCACTGGACCTGAATCCACCACCCGCATGTTGAGAAAGATCACTTCATCAAACGAGCTGGGTACGGTTTGGAGATCATGATGAACCACAACGATGGTTCGCCCCTCACCCTTCATCTCTCGAAGCACACCAAGGATGGCCTGTTCCGTTGCCGCATCAACGCCGGCGAATGGCTCATCCATGAAATACAATTCGGCTTCTTGGGCAAGCGCTCGAGCCAAAAAGACCCGCTGCTGCTGGCCCCCCGAAAGTTGTCGAATTTGGCGGTCAGCGAGATCAGCAAGACCAACACGATCCAAACACACGAGAGCAGCATCACGGTCGTTTTTTCTGACTGGACGAAACCACCCGATCTTTCGATATCGCCCCATACATACGACATCAAGAGCGGTCACCGGAAACTCCCAATCCACACTTTCTCGTTGGGGGACGTACCCAATAGTCGAGCGGACCGCGTCAAGTGGTTTGCCACGGAAGGCCACCAAACCGGATGCACGCGGGACCAATCCGAGACACGCTTTGATCAGCGTGCTCTTTCCCGCCCCATTGGGGCCAACAATCGCAATCAACTGTGGGTCTTCGGGGGCGTCATAATCGACATCCCACAGAACTGGCTTGCGGTCATAGGCCACGGTCATGGCATGAATCGACAGCGGACTGTTGGTGGAATGCTCAGGTCGCTGAATCGGACTCATCGTGATGACTCAGGAGGCAGAGAACTCTTGGTTGCACGCCACCCACCCTGCGGGGCCTCCCCACCAAGAGCACGGGCAATGGTGGTCACGTTGTGATCGATCATCCCCAAGTAGGTTCCTGACCATGTTCCAGCATCGCCCATAGCGTCCGAATAGAGAGAACCGCCAATCTTGACGGTGTGTCCCTGGGCTTTTGCACCCTCAATGAGAGCGCGGATCCCCTTTTCTGGAACGGTGGATTCGACAAAGATCGCCGGGATCTTCCGCTGCACCAACAGGTTCACCAAACGGTTGACATCCTGAACCGAAGCTTCAGATTCAGTTGAAATCCCCTGCAAGCCAATCACTTCAAATTTGAAACGCTTGCCGAAGTAACCAAACGCATCGTGGGCGGTGACGAGTACACGAACCTCGGCAGGGACAGATTGAAGCACTTCAGAGGCGTATACGTCAAGTGCCTGCAGATTCTTGAGATACGAATTGGTGTTGAATTCATACGCGGCTCGGCCTTCAGGGTCCAGAAGGACGCAACGATCCCGGATGGCGAGCAGAACCATCCGCCAACTTTTGGGATCCATCCATACGTGGGGATCATGCGCTTCAGGATCGTCGGCGTCATGAAGAAGTGATTGCTTTGGCAATTGCTCCGCGACCGCACAGACCGAACGGCCTGACTCTTGGGCACGGGCAAAGGCCTCATCCATACGGCCCTCGAGGTGAAGTCCGTTGTAGAAAATCACATCAGCAGCAAGCACCTTGGCCAAATCGGATCGGGTGGGCTGGTACAGATGGGGATCAACGCCGGGAGACATCAGCACCTCGACGGCGGCTCGGTCCCCTACTACTGCCTTCACCAGATCACCGATCATTCCGGTGGTGGCCAAACATCGCAGACCATCGGCCGACACAGGCTGGCTTAGCGTTAACAGGGGCAAGACAAAGGTGACTGCGTAATGAAGAATTCTCATGTTCGTAGCATAGGCTACAAACATTCCAGCGGCTAGAGCTGGGAAGGCTCCCCGATTAAGAATCGCTCATAAATTTCTTCATTTTCCGAAGGGTTTCTTCGCTGACGTGGTGTTCGATACCTTCCGCATCAATCTCCGCCGTGCGCTTGGAGACGCCAAGTGCTCGCAGGAACGAAAAAACAAACTCATGACGAGCACGCGATCTTTTGGCCAAAGCCAAGCCTTCGGGGCTCAGTTGAATCGGCTTACGGGGCGGGGCATGCAAGAGCCCTTCCCGATCCAGCCGCCGGACGATGCGGGACGCCGTGACATGACTCACCGCAAACTTTTCGGCCAACATGGAGACGCGACACTCGCCAGCTGACTCCAAGAATTCCGCCACGGCTTCGACGTAATCCTCAGCGGTTTCCGAAGCGTGGTCATCACGCGTGCGTTTGAAAGGAGAAGTCGACACATTCGTAGCCTAACGAGAACCCTTACAGGTCTGGTTCACTTTCCCGTTCGCGGAGGTCGCGGGATCAACACTGGGGTTACCGCCTTGTATGCCTCGTAATCTTCTTGCCCCCCCCAACGCTCGTCGGCTTTCCGTTCGAGCAGTGGTACCCCGCTCATTTTCATCAGAAGAAATGACACGAAGACGGGTGAGATCAGGGTCGCATACTGCCAGCCCGTGAGAACGGGAACAGCCATCAAGGCCACACCAGTCCAAAGAACAATTTCTCCAAAGTAGTTGGGGTGGCGAGACCAAGCCCAAAGCCCTGTCCGAATGAATTGGCCCTGGTTCGAGGGGTCATTTTTAAAAGACGACTTCTGAGCATCGGCGACCACTTCGACGGCAAAGCCGAACAGCCAAATGCCAAATCCTGTCCAGCCCAAGTATGACATGGGGACCGTCTCCCCACCGGTCACAATCGCCAACGCTGCAGCCATGGTGGTCAATACCCACAAAGCTTGCAGGGTCCACCACACCAAAAAAGTGCTTGGCTTGGTCTTCACACTGTCGAAGCGAATGTCTTTCCCCACCCGTTTGACACGAACAAACAAAAATCCCGCCAACCGAATGGCCCAGATGGAAACCATGCTTACCACAAGAATGCTTCGGAGATCAAGAGGCCCAGACAGGACAGCGGCCAAACCTGTGACCGAGAGATAGGTCAACCCACCCGTGAGATCGTAGTAGTGCTCAGTCCGGGCGAACGCGGATGGCACGTACACCAACCAGTTCAGGCCAAAGGCTAGTCCAGCGCACCACAGAAAAATCGGAACTTCGGCCCGAACCAGACCACCGGATCCCCCAGCCGACGCCAAGGCCGTGCCCAATAGGGTGATGATGCAAACGGAAAGAAGATTGCGAGCCGAGACATGTGTTGGCATGTCCATACTTTAGGCGAGAGCGCTCACTCGGCAGGGCCATACACAACTTTCCGCAAGCCGGCGGGAATTTCGAAACTGAATTCACGGGCTCGACTCATCCAGAGGACAAACATCTGGTTGCTGGGATCGATCCAAAAATGGGTGTTGTGGTATCCCGACCAACCAAAAATACCTTGGGGCGCCGCGTTGCCTTCGGCAGAGGAATCACGCATCACGAAAACGCTGTACCCCATATCCATGCCTGAAGGTCGCCCCATCTCTGACATGATGTTCTCACTTAGAGGTGTGGTCATCCGATCGATACTGGTTTGGCTCAGAATTCGATGGCCGTTGAACGCACCGCCATTGGCAAGCATTTGACAGAAATTGGCGTAGTCAGTCGCTGTGGAGACCAAACCTTCACCGCCGAAGTGCGCTTGACTGGTTGGACTGTACGTCAGCTCGTTCAAGAGATAGGTGTACCCCTTCAGGTGTTCAGAGTTGATCCACAGTGGCTGGAATCGTGATCTCTTTTCTGCATCCATCACGAACGAAGTGTCGACCATCTCCAAAGGCTCGAACAGGGTCTGGGTCAAGTAATCCTGAAAAGAAAGGCCAGAGAGCACCTCGACCAATCGACCCAGAATCGCCTGATTGATGCCGTACAGAAATGATGATCCGGGTTCAAAAGCCAATGGCTCCTGAGCGATGGCTTCACAGTAAGACTGCAAGTCGTTAAACCGGGTTTGGTTGGTGTGGGGACGGTCATAACCTGGGGGTACCGGATTTTTGATGGAGTTCGTATTCGGGGCCCCGTCTTCCCATCCGGAGTAGTAGGCCCAGCCAGAGCGATGCGCCATGAGATGCTCGATCCGAAGCGGCTCAGTTGCTGGACGAACAGAATCGCCAATTTGGACGACCAAATTGGCAAAGCAAGGGATGTAATCAGAAACCGGATCATTCCACTCGAACTTGCCCTGCTCATGCAGCGTCATCATCGCCACGATGGTGATGGGTTTAGACATAGACCAAATGGGAAACACTGTGGTCTCATCGACATCGCGGTCACCAAGCCGATCTGAGTTCACAACCGACATTGCCCGAGTGCCATCGGCCGCGCCGACAATGACAAGATTGCTTCCGGTGATCTCATCCTCAATGATTTGAGATTGAAATGACTTGATACGCACACCTAGGCCTTCATCAGGTGACCCCGTGGTGGTGCACCCAAAGAGGAACCCAAGGGTCAAGAGCGACATCAAAGTGCGAAAAATCATGTGAACTTCCTAAGAGAGGTTTCGAATTAAAAAATTTGATTCTACCAACTCAATCCACAAAAAAAGAGATGCCACAGACAAGCTGTGGCATCTCATTCAATCAATCAGGGAATGCTCAGTGGTTGGGCGTGGACTTCTTTGGAGAGAAGATGAACAAGGCCAAGAAAATGACTGCCAACCCAATCGGGAGATAGGCCACTTGGCCAAATGCTTCAAGACCAGCCTCGGCTTGAATACTTGCCCATTGCAACGCGCCTTCAGATCCTGCTTCAGCCTTTTGCAAGGCGTCGGCGGTAACCCCTTCTGGAATTCGAGCTGCGATTCCGTCGTCGTACCAACGTCCGATCACGGGCAAGACGTAACTCGCACTCAGCATGCCCGCGCCCCCCATAACGGCCAGTCCCAATGCCCCAGTCTTGGGGAAGCGTTCATTGGTGTACCCCAACATGGTGGGCCAAAAGAAGCACACACCGAAGGCAAAGACGGTTGCCGAAGCGAACAGCATTGGTCCCGATGTTTGACTCATCAAGAACAGACCCGCTGCACTCAAAATGGCACTTCCGAGCAGCATGCCCAGGGGCTGCAGGCGGTGAACAAATGGACCCGCAAACTGACGACCAACCGCCATAAGTCCAGTGATCCAGACCAAGACGAGCAGTCCAGAGACGCCAGCATTTTCAAGAATATTTGGAATCCACTGGTTAGGACCAAGTTCTGTGGCGGCGGCCAACAACATGCAGACCACCAACAGCAAGAACACTGGATGCAAGCAGGCGGCGAACATGTCGCCCGTAGAAACACCCATTTCTACGCGTTCGGTCTTCGGCATCGACTGTCCAACAAACAGGACGGCGTAGGCGGCCAGAGGAAGCAACATGGTGGCAAATTGAGCCTGCCATCCCAAACCAAGTTTGCCCATGAGGTATCCAACCAACCCACCGATCACAATGCCACCGGGGAACCAGACATGGAACTGATTCAGTTTGGTGGTTTTGTTGTTTGGATACAAAGCCGCGATCAAGGGATTGCAGGCAGCTTCAACCGATCCGTTGGCAATGCCAAACAGGAGGGTTCCGCCAAACAGGCTCCAGTAATCCCAAGCAAAAATCGTGAGCAGGATTCCCGCCAAGTGACCCACAAAAGCCAAGCCAATGATCCGCCGCATGCCAATCGCATCACACAAAGGTCCTCCGAACACCATGGCCAGAGTGAATCCCCAGAAAGCAGTGCCATTGATCCAGCCCACTTGCTCATTGGTCAATCCGAATTCTTCGGTCCATGAGCTCATGGCCGCACCGCGGATGGCGAAGCTCATGGCGGTCACAATCAAGGCAAGACAACTGGCGTTGAACAAGCGTGAAGCATTGGGGGAAGTTGACATGGGAAGATCTCCTTAGCGGATCAGCCACAAAAACAAGCGGAACGCGAAAGTGTCTTTTCGGCAAAAGTGGGGGGGATTGACCACCTAAGGCTGTGAATTCGCGGGTTGGTCGGCCACCCATGCCAATGCGCCCAGCAGATGCTGCTCGAATGCTGGCTCCGAAAAAGTCGCTTTGGTATGCCCGAGTGCGGTGTAAAAGCTGCGCCCTCCATCGAATTCGTGCGACCACGCCATCGGATGCCACGTACCGGACCGCCCGCCGGTGTACGTGTTTTCATCGAGACGCAAAAGGCAATCGCAGCCTTCATGAGGGCCATCAGATTTGAAGTCATACCACTCGTCGGTACGAATCCATGTTGGGCCAAGATGAGCCGTCGCGGGGTGACCATGGTCCATCACGACCAAACGAGCGGGCTGAACGGCGGGATGACACCGAAAACGCGCTCCCACCAGCTGGCCAAACCAATCCCACCCGTGCTCGGTGTCAGAAGCTGCGTGGACCCCCAGAAATGCGCCGCCGGATTGATACCAAGACTGAAAGACCTGCTGCTGCTGTTCGTTCAGTACATCACCAGTGGTATTCATGAAGACCACCACATCGAAGTCCTCCAGGACATCGCGACTGAATAGGGCGGCGTCTTCGGTAGGCGTCACTTGGAAATCATATTGTTGCGCTAAACGTCGCAGACATGCATGGCCTTCGGCGATGGAATCATGCCTGAAAGTTTGGGTTTTGCTGAACACCAACACTCGGATGCCATCAACTGAGGGCAACTCGACTTCATCGCCAATCACAGTGAGTTTGAGTTCAGACAATACGCATCCATCATCCTCATCCCGAAGGACCGGTCCAAAAGGTTCTGCCGAACGAGCACCCGCGTCGGTCGGTTCGTAGACCACAAAGTCCTGCACAACTTCACCGTTCAAACGCATTTCTGTGAGGCGAGCCGGTGCCAATATTCGACCTTCAGGATCGAACCTTGGCGCACGGAAGACCACTTCAATATGGTGTTCATCGACGTGATTTTCTCCGAGAGACACTTCTGGCAACCAGTATCGACCCTGAAAAGCCAACCGGGGCGTCTTGCCGCTGGTGCTCGTGAATGTTGCCTCAAGCCGAACATCACCATGTTCGAAGTCGTCATGAGACGGCAAAGTTTGAAGATCCACTTCAGTTGCAGGAACGCCGCTCGGGATGCGATTCAAGGTGTACCACGCTTCTTGGGACCAGAGCGCCTGACCATTCATATTTTGGGGATCCATTCTCAGATGAACCACGGAGCCTTCCCGCAGCCCTGGAACCTTCAGGCGAACCGATCGACCATCTCCTGATGAAATTGCTTCGGTGACCACCAGCTTTTGCTCATCACGCTTGGGTCCCCCATATTGCGCGGTGGCGTGGTACCGCCATTGACGAAGGGCAAAATGATCTGGCTCCCCCAGCCAGGCCCGATCAACCGGCTCGGTGAAAGTGATGTCAAAACCATCAGAAAGGGCATGCACCGACTGGATTTCGAACGTGGCAGTTCCTTTTGGCTTCAGTCGTTGCAGTCCAAATCGGGTGCCATTCCAACTCCAGTTTCCACTGGAACCCGTTCCTCCGGCGTACAAGCAGCCGTCTGGTCCCCAGACAAGGCGGTTCACACCACACTCCAACCCTTGGGTGAAACGGAAGACAGCCCCTTGGACTTCTCCTTCAACCGTTTCAAGTTGCACGCGGCGAATCCCGCCCATGGTCAGTTCGCCTAAAAAGAATTGTCCGGCAAAAGGCCCCTCGGGAATTTCCAACGGTGTGGTCGGCGAGTTCGAGATCTCATTCTGGGGAAGCCAGACCGCCGGAGGCGATTCTCCATTGCTGAGATACCGGCTGGGGTATCCCCCGTCGGGATACCGTTTGCTGGAAGCCAAACCGTTGTAGTGGCCGTAGAACTCTTCCGGTTGGACGTGAACCAACTTGCTCGTGGGCAGCCAGGCGCCTTGGTTGTCGGCAACATAGACCTCACCATCTTTGCTCACGCCAATGCCATTGGGAGTACGAAAGCCTCCCGCGATGTATTCGATTTCTCGCGACTTGGAATGAATTCGGTAGACCGTCCCCCGGTTTGGGGGGTTGGGACCATTCATTGAAACGACCGATCCCTCGACCTGATCGGCCTTGATGGTGTTGCTGAAGTAAATCGCGGTGGAGAGTGTTCCGTAGATCCAGCCTTTATGCGCCACGAGGCCAAAGGAAAAGTGGTGGTAGTTGTCGCCCACCCAAGGCTGAGCGAAGACTTCACGGGACTCAAAAGTCCCATCTTCATTCTTATCCCACAACCGATCAATTCCCTCGCGGTGAGACACAAAGATCTCACCATCCACAACCACAACACCACAGGGGTCGTGGAAACCATCTGCGACTTTGTCGACCGTGACATCGGACCATGCGCCGCCAACGACACCCCCAAGAACCCAAAGAGTTCCATTGGTCGCTTCACGAAGCACACCATTGTTGTTGGGCGTGAAAGTCGATAACAACAAACGACCATCATCGAGGAACGCCATACCCCCCACCGATGGTTCAAAACCTTCTGGCCGAAGACGTTCAACTTCCCAACTTGGGTGAACTCCCGAAACCACGAGCCCATCCCCGGGTCGAAGATTCTCGCGACCATCGAGGTACTTCTTGGGGCCAGGGGAAACCACCCGGGTCACACCTTTTTCGGTCAAGAAAGCATCACTCGGCACCAAGACGAATTCTTGGCTCCCGGGCACCTTCCACTCCAATCGGAGTGATTCCTCGCCGGTATTTTCAAACATCTCGAGCCGAATCGCCACCCGACCACGATTGAGACGGATGGATCCGGTCTTGGGCTGAGCTGGATGAACGCCATCGTGATTTACCACTTCAACATCGTTGATCCACAATCGGGAGCCATCATCACTGGACAAAGAAAAGGCATAATCGCCAGGCTCATCCAGTGTGAGCATCCCAGTCAGTTCGGCGTAGAAATAATCAGAGGGAGAACCGAAAGATGCAGACCCTGAGAAATCCACTTGGGTTACCAAGCGATCAACATTTGGGGTTTGCCCGGAGCCAATTTCAGCCAAAAATTCAACGGGACGGCCAAGATCCCAGATGCGAAGTGTCAACCCGGGTTCGAGATCTGAACCAAGAGCAAAAGACAACAGCGGTAAAAAGAGTGAACTCATGGGCCATGGAGCATACTCAATGAAGGTGGCTAGACGACGCGAGGAGTCCGCGTCCGAGTCTTCTGAGCACATCGAAATTTAGTGTGGGACTGAGATCCCCAAACTTTCGAGTGCTTTCTCAAGAGACTGGTGATGAACTTTTGCATAAGAGTGTTGCGAATCCACTATTGAACGACCAAGGATGGACTCAAGGTGCTCCTTGGTGTACGAACACTGAGAACTGATGTCTGACTCCGTGCCATATTGGTCGAGATTACTTGCAAAAATACCCGCGGCCGAAAACGGTAAGAAATCTTCGTAGCGTTGTCCGCGGCATAGCAACATGCCGCGACGCATCAAGTCAGTCACACTTGTGAACGGGCCACCAGAGGTATGAGCAATTGCCTCTGGATTGGATTCAAACTCGGCGTAGACCAAGTCCTTGGCAACCAGTTCCACAAGGCTCTTAGGAATAGATTTAAATGGATCTGCATCGCCGTGGTCCGACCCCTCGGCTTCATCACGGTGAGCCAGACAGGAGTCGTAGAGTGATCGACCTTGAGGGGTCGTAGCGTAGAAACGCTGTTCGATTTCACCAAACCTCGCGGTGTGACTGAATTCACAGGGCTTGGGCTCATCGGTAAAAATGATCTTTTCGGTCAAAGCTCGGTAAGAATCTTGGCGAAGAAGAATGGGGGATGTTTCGTCTGGACCTTCCGTGCGGTCTTTGTAACCGTTGTGTGGAAGTCCAGAAAGATCCAACGAACCGTTCTGCAGCGAACAAAACAGTTCCGAAGCGACACGATCAATCTTGTCACAAGAAACTTCGCTATGACGGTACGAACCAATCAGCTGATGGGTCAGCTCAGGAAAATGGAGCATCATCCAGTGACCATCTACTCGTTTGGACAAGCGTGTGAGAAACTCGCGGGATTCCGATGTGAATGCCAAATCATCTTTTTCTCCAAGTTTCCATTTCATGGCAAGTGAATACAAATCAATGCACAAAGAGTTCGGAGTGAGGTGATTCAAATGGTGAGATGGGAAACAGCAAATATCGGCAGCGATCTTGTACCCCGAACGGCACAAATCGTCGTAGAGATCACGGTTGGACGCCTCACCCTTCCAGCAAAATATTTGCTCATGTCCTTGTGTTGCTAAAAAATTACCGTCCTCGAGCGAAAGCCCCCCGTCTCGCTCACATTTCTCTATTACCGCCTGGATGTTTGGTGAGATCACTTGGCGAGATGCCAAGGCAGAAACAATCCGCTGAGAAGTTTTTTCGCCGAAATATTCTGGACGGAGCAAAGAAGCAAATATGCGGTTTTCTGGTTCACTCTGTGATCGAAAAGCAGTGCAGATCACTGGCTGACTCTTTTTGCCCAAAGTCGTCATGTCATAGAAGTCATGTGGTTCCATATCGAAGCAGGCGAAATATCGAGCAATCCAGCGGAACTCATCTTCACGACCGATACGGATAGCGCCATGACGTTCACGCCCCGTACGGAGCAGATCAGATTGGCTCCGTTTGAATCCAACAAAGACCTGAGACAACAAATCACAGACTGCACGGTTGCAACATTGATTCACCGCTAGAGATTTGTCGTACAAAGGAACTTCGCGTCCGAACATTGCACTGAGACCTTCAAACAGGTTGTGCTGAAGTTCTTTGCGGCATGCAAACTTGGAATCCATCAGAAAAATCTCTAGGACTGATTCGAAAGCGCGAATCGATCGGTTTTAGGAAAGGGGGCTTCACAGCCCAACGGAGCGTAATTCAAGAAGGCACAGTGGTGGTGATATTTTTGATCCGTTTCATGATGGCCAAGAAATCTGACGCGCATTACCCAAAGGCAGCCATTCTTCGTTCACTGCATCAGGCAACAACTTCGAACTGGCCATTGCCGTCGCAATTGCGGTTTTTGGGATTGGTTCTGGGGTTGCCTTTGCCACCGTCGTAGGTCCTTTGGTGGATGTACCGGTACTGGTTGGTCTGGTGAGCGTTTCACTTTGGATGTAACGCCGTTTGTACCCGATGGGGTCAAATGAAACAAATATCCAGTCTGGATGACGAACCCTCCAGACGAAGCCTCTGGTGAGAACTCCAACGCCTCGCGGAGGAATCGCAAAGGGGCCAATGGGCGCGATTCGCTCTGTGTACGACACGGCCCGCCTGGATTTGGGGCGGGCCGCTGAACTCCCCGACCAGGGCTCGAACCTGGAACCTAGCGGTTAACAGCCGCTCGCTCTACCATTGAGCTATCGGGGAAAAGATGTCAATCGGCCCTCAGGAGGTCCGAGCCCGCCATTCTACCAATACCCAGGGGTTGGTCAAACCCAAGATCGGCCCCCACGGTGTTTGACACGCCCCCCTTGCCGGAGGCCGAATATTGAGTACAATGGTTAATCTGCCCCTGAGAGGGTCAGGCCCCCTTTCCCCTGCTACGTGAGATCTGGAGCTTCGACGTGAAGAAGGACATCCACCCCAAGTACTACGACTGCAAGATCACCTACCGCGGTGAGCACGTCATGACCGTGGGCGCCACCGTCCCCGAAATGACTGTGGAAATTTGGTCAGGATCGCACCCATTCTTCACCGGCAAGCATTCCTTTGTGGACACCACTGGCCGTGTTGAGAAGTTCCAGAAGAGATTTTCTGGCGGCTACTTCAAGAACAAGAAAAAGTGATTCGCTCGAGGATTTTCCCTCGCGACCCACTTTCCAAGACCACCACGCCGCGGCCATGCCGCGGCGTGTTCCATTTCCAGCCATACTGCCTGCATCTTGAACGACCCTGAACGCCACCTCCCCCACCTTGCTCGGATCGCCGATGAATGGCATCGACTTGGTGAAGCCATGAGCGATCCTGAAGTCCTCACCGACCATGAACGCATGGCCGATTTGGCCCGGCGCCGTCGAGCCCTTGAGCCAACCGCCCTGGGATACACGAAATACCAAAGTCTCAAGGCCCAAGAACAAGAAGCCATACAAATGCTGGCTGATGAGTCAGATTACGAACTGCGTGAATTGGCCACAGAACAAAGAGATTCAGCCGCATCCGAACTTCCGATCTTGCTCGATCACATGCTGGCCGCATTGGTCCGAGCCGAAGATGAGCGCATCGGCGCATTGATTCTTGAAGTCAGAGCCGGGGTCGGCGGAGACGAAGCTGGACTTTGGGCTGGTGATCTGCTGAAGATGTACGAGTCTTACGCCAAGATCAACGGCTGGACGTTTGAGGCGTACGACCACGGAACAAACGAGGCCGGCGGTCTCCGATTCGCGATTGTTCGCATTCACGGCGAGGGGTGCTGGAGTCATCTGGCGTTTGAATCCGGGACCCACCAAGTCAAACGCGTTCCCGCTACCGAGACTCAAGGTCGGATCCACACGTCCACGGCAACCATCGCCGTCTTGGCGGAACCCGAAGAAGTGGATTTGAACTTTGATCCCGGCGAGGTGAAAGAAATGATCACCACCGCCCAAGGACCAGGCGGTCAGAACGTGAACAAAGTGGCCACCGCAGTTCACTTGATCCACGAACCCACCGGCATCGAG
>CALDQF010000482.1 GCA_937911845.1 uncultured Phycisphaera sp.
TCGCATACGGAAGACATTGAGTCGTTGGCGGCGGACATCCTCCGCGCCCATGTACACCTCGCAAGGCAACCCAAACAACGCGCAGGCGGTGGCGGTGGCCACGCCATGCTGACCCGCGCCGGTTTCGGCGATGATCCGCTTTTTGCCCATTCGTTTGGCCAACAAAGTTTGCCCGATGGTGTTGTTGATTTTATGAGCGCCCGTGTGGGCCAAATCTTCCCGTTTCAAAAGGATGGTGGCGCCTCCAGCGGAACTGGACAGTTGGGGGCAAGGGGTCAGCGGCGTGGCTCGACCGACGTAATTTGTCAGGAGTCGATCCAGTTCGGAACGGAATCCTTCGTCTGCCAATGCTTCTTGGAAAGCGCTGTTGAGTTCTTCAAGGGCGGGGATCAGCGTCTCGGGAACGTAGCGCCCACCAAATTCACCGAATCGTCCGGCGGCATCAGGTTGGGTTGGCGTGAACTTCGTCATGGCGTTGTCCATTCTCGGCTGTTTTTTCCAAAGATGCGAAGAAGAAAATCTCGGCACAGATCCTTGGCTTGGGCGCCGTACTTTCCGAATCCAATGTGTTCTTTTGGCGCTCCGGTTTGATCGTAGGCTTGGAGGTCTACGGGGTGACCTGCGTTGTGTTCACGCAGTGCTTCCAAAAACGCGCATTGCCCTTCAAATCGAATCCATTCGTCCAATCGGCTGTGCTGGGCCAGCACTGGGATAGGAGTCCAAGTCGCCAAACGCGCCATAGGGTCTTCGGATTGCAAAGCTTCTGGGGTGAGGGGCTGAAACATGGGGCGGTGGGCTTGGGCGGCCCAATTGCCAGTGGAAGCTTCCATCAACATGGCTTGATACGGATGCGGCGTGACCAGTCGATGGGCGGCCGCCATCCCTCCGGCACTCATACCGCCGATGGCAATCTGTTCAGGATTCACGGGCAAGTCCGACACCATGGCCGCATGCACATCGTCCAGTTCCTGGCTCATTTCCATGATGGTCTGCAGTGTGCCTTCGACCGTTTGATACGAGGCCACGGTGCGCTCACCGTGACCAGGGAGGTCTACTCCGATAAATCCGATCCCTGCACGCAACAAGCG
>CALDQF010000483.1 GCA_937911845.1 uncultured Phycisphaera sp.
CCGCCTTGGGCTTGGGCGCATTTGCGACCCGCACAATGCACCGTGACCGATTGCATGTATGACGGCTTCGAGGTGGGCCTCGACATCGGCAAGGGACAAGGTGCCGTGCGTCTGGGGGGGAATCAATTCACCACCTGCGATCGCTCTTTTCAAACGGCGGGGACCGCTGAAGTCACGGTGGCCAGTGGTGACCCCGAGATCTCCCCTCCAGCCGAGTTGACTTCATCTGCACCGCTCCAAGATGCTCAAACTGAACATCTGAGGTTGGTGCAGCATGGAAAACCATGGAATGGCTTAGCCCCCATTCTGATGCTGGGTACAGATGCTCCTGGATTTGTGCAGTTCATCCCGAAAGGGGACATTGGCAACGACGCTGAGTTTTTGTTTGAAGGAGAGGCCGAACTGATCACAAATCCCAATCAGGACCGAATCACCATCCGTGCGGTTGAAAAGGATCGCTTTGAGCGTTGGAGACTTCAGACCGGAGGACAGACGTTGTCTGGAGTCTTGACGCGGGGATGGTGGAAGGGATTCATGTGGGCATACACCGCGGATCCCGTGACCAGTTATGACCAATGGCGCAACGAGGCCGAGGCGGGATGGGTCTTCCAGTGCCGAGAGCCAGTCTTGGATTTCGGTCGGCAGTCACCGGGAGATCTTCCCGGTATTTTTCCGGCCGTGCGTGACGCCGGCCTTCCCAGTGACAGATTTGGGTTGGTCTGCGAGACCGAGCGCTGGGTGCCGGCAGGAAGCTGGATTCTCCACGTTGAAGCCAACGATGGGGTTCGGGTCCAGATGGATGGCAAGACGGTGATCGATGCTTGGGATGGCCCCACCCAACAAATCTTCACTCACAAATTTGAGGTCCAGGAAGAATCTGTCCATCAATTTTCAGTAAATTGGTATGAACGAACCGGATTGGCGTATCTCCGGGTAACTCTGACGCCTCAGTCGGAGTGACGCTTCCTCAACTCTGAATTTGGAATACCCAATTCTTCTCGGTACTTCGCCACGGTACGGCGTTTGATGTCAATGCCCTCTTCATGCAAGGCTTTCTCGATTGCGGCATCCGACAACGGGCGACGCCGGTCTTCGGCTTCAACCAAAGCCTGAACCCTCTTCTTGACCGTCTCGTAGGCGACTGGTCGCCCCTCACGATCGACCAATCCACCCACAAAGAAGTCCCGAAGGCAAAGCATGCCGCGTGGCGTCTCGGCCCATTTGTCATCGACCGCTCGACTCACCGTCGAAACGCTGATGTCCAACTGTTCGGCAATCTCTTCCATCATGAGGGGAACAAGAGTTCCGTCGCCTTCGGTAAAGAAAGCTTGCTGGCGAGCCACAATCGCATTCGCCACACGTTCCACTGTGCGATAACGCTGCTCTATAGCTTCTAGCAGTTGGCGAGCTTCGTCACGGGCCTTCCGGAACTGTTCAGCATCACTCTCTTTCAAGCCACCAGTTTTCAGAATAGCTTCGTATTCGGGATTAAGGCGAAACTTGGGGAACCGACTCTTAAGTGGACGTGCAACCATCACACCAGATTCATCACGCTCAATGGCAATTTCGGGACGGACAATAGATGGACGCTCGTTGTGAAGCGTCCTGACGGGTTGCTTTTTCAACTGACCAAGAAGATCTCGTGCCGCTTCAACCTCAGCAATGGGACACTCACGATGTTCCGAGATCTTTTTGAGTCGGTTGTTCAGCAGGTCATCCCAGTCGTGGTCCAAAAGTTCAAGCAGAAGAGACCACTTGTCTGCACCTTCCGAAGCGTCATTCAATTCACGGCGCTGAATCTGAATGGCATAGCACTCGGGATAACTTCGGGCAGCAATACCAGGAGGCTCCAGCCATCCCTGTACGGCCTCGAGAGCAGAGCGAAGATGAATTTCGTTGACCTGCAGGTTGCTGGCCAGTTCTTCAACGTCATGCCGAAAGAATCCATCAGGAGCCAGATGTTCAATCACCCGAACTCCCAAGGACGCCACTTCGGATGAAACTTCAGCATCTCGCCATTGATCCAGCAACTGCTCTTCGATCGATTGGGGGCGACCCTCTGCATTGGCCATGGCGTCAGTCTTGCCATCGCGGTCTTGATCCGACTTGGCTTTGGGCCTTGATTCATAGAGGTTATCCGCAGCCTCGGGCATGGAACGCTCGGACTCAGCAAGGCGATCAAAGCCGGCTTCATCTTCTCGAACCGGAGCCTCGTTTTCAGACTTGGCCATGATTTCTGCGGGAGCTTCGGGTTCAACTTGTTCTAGCATAAAGTTGGACTCGAACTGTTCTTCGAGTGTCGCCTCTAACTCAGCCAAGGGCAACTGCAGAACTTGCATGTGCTGAATCATGCTCGGCGTGAGCTTTTGAATCTGCCCTAAGCGTTGATGCTGCGAAGCGTCAAATCTCATGGGGTCTCTCCGCCTAGAGGACGCCGGTCGTCCATGGCATCTGCCAAGACAGAAACACTGGCCTGTTCAAGGGTCCCGCCGCTAGGAAGACCACGGGCCAGCCGAGTGACTCGGATGTCAAAAGGTTCGATCTGATTCGCAAGATGCAACGCAGTGGTATCACCATCAAGAGTCGGATTCAGTCCCAGCACCACCTCACGGACCGGTTCTTCGCGGAGGTTGCAGGCTGCGTCACGACATCGGCGAATCAATCCGTCCACCCCGAGGTGTTCTGGACCAACTCCAGAGAGAGGATCCATGGCCCCACCCAAGACGTGGTACACCCCTTGATGAAGCCCAGCTGATTCAAACCGAACCAAGTCTTTGATCTCTTCAACCACCAAGATCACCCCTGCATCTCGGCGTGGGTCGGAGCAGATGGCACAGAGATCTGATTCTCCAAGATGACCACACACACGACAAGAAACGAGATCTTCTTTAACCGCACGTATCGCTTCGGCCAACCCCAAGGCGTCATCTGAAGAGGCCCGGAGCAACCAGAAGGCCAGACGCTCCGCGCTTCGACGCCCGATACCTGGGAGTTGACCCAAACGATCAACCAAAGCTTCCAATGTAGGTGGGCCGCCAGCACTCAAGAGGCACCCCCCAATAAACCGCGAAGGGTCTCCGCGGGGATGGGAAGATTCAGTTCTTCAGCGGCTCGGCCAAATTCATGCGCTGCAAGTGCCGCAGCTTTTTCTTGGGCATCACGAACAGCCTCAGTGACCAAAGGACCAATCTCCTCGGTTGCACTGGACAGCGCGGGTGCCACCACTACTTCAACCAAACGACCTCGACCATCGGCCCGGGCTCGTACTGCACCACCACCAGATTCGCCCACCACCCGTGCTGCTTCGAGCATCTCAGTAATTTCTTTGGCTCGAGCCTGAAGCTTGGGCAGGTCCTTCATGATCCCTGCCATAGCGCCGGCTTGTTTGAAAGCATCAAACATCGCGTGCCTCTGAACGGATCTGAACCCCGACCACTTGACCTTCCAAGGCACGAGCAAGGCTTTCAACCAAGGGGTGGCCTTGCATCTTTTGCATGGTTGATTTGGCATCCTCGTGATCAATTTGCACTTTAACTTCAACCCGAACGCCAACCATTCCAAATCGGTGCAGGGTGCTTTGCAACCACTCCTGTTCCGCAATTCGTTGGGAGGTTGGGAAAGAATCTGGGTCTGGATTTTGGAAAGAAAGACAGTCGCCCAAGAAGGTTGGTGTGCCGTACGACTCCACTCGAACTTCCGAACGTACATCGCCTTCCAAGGAAGCCAAAAAAGTGGCCCAACCGCTGGCATTCACCGCAACCATGGGCTTCAATGTCTCCCGGGAAGGCTCGGTGACTTGACGTGAACTTTGGGGACTCGGATTTGGAGATTGAGGTCGTTGTTCGTCGCCTAAGACCGGTGGTGTTGGTCGTGAGTCCCTGGACTCGGATGATTTTGGCCGTGCCAAGGGTTTCACTTCACGCACTTGCTCAGGCTTTTTTTTTTGAGTTGGCTTCGATGATGAATCGGATTCAACTCGACCCCCGAGATCGAACACCAACTTCAGTAACATGGCCTCCACCACGGCGCGGGGGGTGCTGCTGTACTTGGCGGATCGAGCAGCCTCATCCGCCAAGCCGACCCCTGAGGCCAGATAGTCTGCCGGAAGTGCCGCCGAGATCACTTCAAGGTCTTCTCGACGACCTTCACTGAGATGAAGACCAACCGCCTCAACGCCGCCAACGGCGAACAACATTGCATCACGGAAACATGCGGCCAAATCAGAGGCGACCTCTTCTGGCTCGGCACCACTCTGGAATGCTTCAGCCAACGCACTCAAGACGCCTTGGGCATCAGCCTCAGCAATCGAACGTGCGACCAGTTGTGCCGGGGAGACCGTCGCCAGTCCAAGAAGTTCACGGACCCCGGCCAGCGTGACTGACTCTGCATCAGCCGAAAGCACCCGATCCAACAAAGACAACGCATCACGCACGGACCCTCTTCCGGCTTCGGCCACCAGCGTTAAAGCTTCCATCTCCGCTTTGACCCCTTCTTGCTGCATCACATCATGAAGGTGGTCGGTGAGTCGTTCTCGTGAAACGGGGCGGAAGTCGTACCGTTGACACCGACTCAAGATTGTCGTCGGTACTTTTTCTGGGTCCGTGGTGCACAAAATGAACATGGCATGTGCCGGGGGCTCTTCGATGGTTTTGAGCAAGGCGTTGAAAGCCTCTCGGGTCAACATGTGGACTTCATCAATGATGCAGATCCGTTTCCGCCCTCCCAGAGGAGCGATAACCGACCGAGCAATGACCTCTTTGGCTTCATTGATGCCACGATTGGAAGCGCCGTCGAGTTCTTGGACATCAAGGTCTTCGCCTCGAAAAATGGCTTCGCGTACCTTCGCCAAATCGGTTTCATCTTCTGGGGCGTTGATCGCCGCAGCAAAAATTCGAGCACTGGTGGTCTTTCCAACACCGCGCGTGCCGCAAAAGAGATAAGCGTGGGCAATCCTTCCGGAAGAAATCGCCTTGCTCAACGTGGCTGAAACCGCCTCTTGCCCGACGAGATCTTCGAAGCGGCGTGGGCGGTAACGACGAGCAAGAACGGTGTACGACACAAGAAATCCTTCTGTGAGTCCCGGGGAGGACGGCCAGGCGATCCACGGCCTGGCCGGTCCGCTTATGGCTGCTGCGGTCAGGCCCTGACCAGATTCACGGCCGTGCCACCCGCGGGGCCCGACCGTCCTCTCCGGGAGTCGAAACCATCTTAGTCGAGGTTGGCGAGCGGTACACTCAAGCCAGCATGCCGCCACACTCCCAACCATCTGTCCCCACCCTGGAAGATGCCCGCCGAGCCACCGAGACGGCACGACGCCGTCTGCTGATCGCGTTGCGGCTGACCTACCTCCTGCTGTTGGCCACCGCAGCCCTTCTTCCATTTGTGGGAGATATGACCAATACCGCCGACGAAGTGGTGGTTTCGGACTATGCCGGGGCCTTCATGTTGCTGGTGGGACTCGGTTCCTTGGTCGTGCTGGTTGACGTCTTCACTCCACAGAAACGTTTGGCCAACGTGATTGCCATCTATTTTGGAGTGGTGGTGGGACTGGTGAGTGCCTACGCCCTGTCTGGACTGATCGACCTTGCGGCCCGAACCTGGTACCTGACCGCACCACCCTGGCCGGCCTATTTGCTGATGGGCAAACTCGCGCTTGGCATTACGTTTTGCTATCTCGCGGTGTCCATCGTGCTGGCCACAAAAGATGATTTTCGGATTGTCTTGCCCTACGTGGAATTCACTCGACGGGCCAAAGGCAGCCGTCCGCTGGTGGTTGATACTTCAGTGTTAATTGATGCAAGATTCGCCAAATTTCTCCAGTCCGGGATGGTAGACACCTCGATCGTGGTTCCTGAATTTGTTCTGGGAGAGCTGCAGGCTCTGGCCGATTCTTCGGAAAGCAGCAAACGCGAGCGTGGTCGCCGTGGCTTCAAGTCACTGCAAACCATACGGGAGTTTCGAGGGGGCGCTAATGTGGTGCTGGAACCTTACAACCCACCCGGCCATGGGGCAGATGAGAAGCTCGTGGCCTTGTCAGAACGACTCCAAGGCAGGCTGCTTACTCTTGACGCCAACCTCAGAGCGATCGCCAAAGTTCGAAGTTTGCCAACCGTTGATCTCGAGCAGGCGTCCCTAGCGCTTCGCCCTCTGGGAAACCCAGGGGCAGGGTTCGAGTTGCGTTTGGAAAAAGCAGGTGAACAACCGGGACAAGCGGTGGGTCGACTGCCCGACGGAACCATGGTGGTAGTCGAGCATGCCGATGCTCACATTGGCGAGGTTGTAACTTGCGAAACAACAAATACAGTACGAACCAATGCCGGAAATTTGGTGTTTGCTCGAATCAAGAATGATTCGGACCATTCGGATCTGGCCAACTGATCTCCGCCGCCACAATCGCATGATCACTGATGCCCTTCTGAAGTACAGACAAATCATGGTGG
>CALDQF010000484.1 GCA_937911845.1 uncultured Phycisphaera sp.
GTTCATCGCCGACGGTGACGAAGATGTCCGCTGATTCATCGTCAATTCTGGCTCCATCGGGCAAGGTGCGAAGGGCACGCAGTACGACCATCTTTGCGCCCGCCGTACCAACGGTCGATCCGCGGGGCGGCGGTTCGGGAGTGGTTGGCTTGGGAGTGCTGACAACAATGCCATCCAGGCGACGCAACGCCTGAGCGAATGCAGTCGACTGAGATGTATCTGGTGCAGTCGGACCAAGAGGGAATCCCGGAAGGACTTCCGCGGGACGGCGTGCTGCTCGACGCATCCGCTCAGCTACTTGAAGCACCCTCCATTCCAAACCTGAACCACCCGGCTCAAAAATCAGGACACGCCGGCAACGCTCCAAGAGTCGCTCCACTGCTGATTCATTGATTGGAAGCAGTGAACGTAATGCAAGCAATGGGACACGGTGTCGTCGACCTTCTTGATCAAGCACCATTCTGAGCGCGGAGACTGACTCACCGGCCGCCACAAGACCCACGTCTGCCATTTCCCCCACGTTGGGAATATGCTCCAAGCGATCCAATTCCATGGCCGCAAAGACTTCCGAAGACGTCCATGCGGTGGCACCAGACAAAGGTTCTCGGCGGGCCCGAGCCAACATGCCTTGAGGATCGTGGGGCTCGCGATTTGGTCCCACTGGAATCAGGCCCCCACCATGACAAATTGACGGCGCCATCAACACACCCACGGGCTGCTGCAGTTGTGCTGAGGCATCGATGGCCGAAGTGATCGTGGGAATCAACTCATGCATCGCACCAGGGATCAGGGTGCACAGGTTGAGTTCACGAAAGGAACGGCCGGGAACAGGAACACGACCTGGTCCGGGTCGATCTTCCACAAGCAAAACCAACGGAGCCGGCAACCGCAATGCCGCGATTTCCGAGAGCTTCGGCAATTGGGCGGCAAAGCCTGCTTGCGAAAGGGGCACCACCGCACCCCGTCCAAATTTGGCGTCCGCGGCCGCTCGATCGAGGTGCGATCCAACCGTCCCTCCTCGAATGGCCATCACCCCGTGACGATTGAGTTCGGTTTGAACCCCAGGTCTTGCCAGCACCCGGACCAACTGACCAAAAGGTCGGTCTTCGGTGACGTAGATCTTTTGCACCTTGGCATCTGCTTCAAGAATGCCTTTGAGGAGGCAATCTTGAAAGCCCAACACATGACGACCTTGC
>CALDQF010000485.1 GCA_937911845.1 uncultured Phycisphaera sp.
ACCCGTCGTAATCGAACTTCTTCACGATGCCCATCATGCGGACAAAATCGGTTTCGGATTCATTGCCCTGGTCATCAAATTTACGACTCTTGGCACTGACCGCCTTCGCGTAAGGCATCAACTCTTCCACCCCTTTGTACCGGTCGTAAGTCTCGGAGTTGCTTACCCAGAAGTTGCCAAAATCAGGCAGGGTGCCACAACGTGGATGATTGACCGTTCGCATCACGCCATGCAACCACATTCCGTTGGAAGAAAGGCCGCCATGGTTCTCAACCAAGACATTGATGCCATGCTGGTTGCCGAACTCTGACAACCGTCGGAGACCATCCGCGGCTCGCATCATTTGTTCCGCCCAGTTCCCCGAACTGGATGCATTCACGCGGATGGAATGGCAGCCCAAAAATTTGGCTGCGGTGATCCATCGGTAATGGTTTTCGACCGCTTTGGTGCGAGCCGCTTCATCGGCGTCGCCCAGCTGCCCTTCGCCATCACACATGATCAACAGATTCTTGACCCCCAAATCATCACAGCGGTTCTTGAGTTCCTGCAAGTACGACTTGTCTTCAGCTTTATCCTTGAAGAACTGGTTGACGTACTCCACGGCCTCGATCCCAAACTCCTTTTTGGTGTACTCGGGGAACCCCATGTTGTCGAGCTTGCCGCCATAAATCGTGCGGTGCAGTGACCACTGGGCCAAGGAAATTTCGAAGGATGGTTTCACACGAAAATCTCCGAAAACAGGTGCAGTCATGGTTGCTCCAGCGAGGGCCGAAAATTGGCGGCGGTTCAGGGACATGATGGACTCCTTGAGTGGCGGCGAGCGTATCAGGCCAAGCGCTCATTGGCGAAGCGCCGTGCCGCTTCCAAAGCCGCATCAGCAAGCGTGGCATCTTTTCCACCCGCCTGAGCCATATCGGGACGCCCCCCGCCTCGGCCGCCACATGCTTCAGCAGCACAACGGGCCCAATCCCCGGCCTTTAAGCCCTTGGTGATGCCCGCCTCCGGGACACGTGCGACGATGCTGACCTTGTTTGCTTCGACGTCGGCCGCCAACAAGAGAACTGGCGCTTCTGGCTGGTTGCCGCGAACTGTATCCAAGGCCGCCATCAAAGCATCACGGTCGCCCGCCATATCGACGCGGGCAATCACAAATCCGGCCGACTCTGGAACCAACTGACGGGCACAATCAATGGCCAAATCACGGCTGCCCGCTGCTGCCGCCTTCCGAAGTTGCTTGGCCTGGTTGCGGAGTGGAACCAGTTGAGCATCGATGACAAAGCGGCCCGACAAAGGGACGGTGGCGGAATCAATGGTTTTCAACAACGAAGCAAAAGCTTCGGCAAATTGGTCGTCACTGGTTTGGGCCACTTGATCAATCTCACGGCTGAGGTTCTTGGCCGTTTGGTGAGCCTGGGTTGCAGCCGCCCCGACCACGCCGGTGAGCCGTCGTACCCCAGCCGACAGCGATCCCTCCCCAAGCAAGGCAAACTCGGCGACCTTACCGGTGCGATCGACATGGGTTCCACCACAAAATTCAACAGAACGATTCGACCAATCACACGCAGGATCAGCCAAGAGTTCTGAAATGGCAGGCCCAATCGAAACCACCCGAACCGGATCGGGATAACGCTCACCGAACACCGCTCGCAGTCCCCGGATGGATTTGGCGGCCTCAAGGGGAGCCGGCCCGGTCGCCACGGGAAGATCCTCACGGATGGCCTCTCGTACCAAAGACTCAACCTGTTGCAGTTCTTCCGGCGATGGGGCCGCCGAGGTGGCGTAGTCGAAACGAAGACGGTCTGGCTCCACCAACGAGCCACGCTGGTCAGACTCTTCCCCCACCACAGTTCGCAAGCCAAGATTGAGCAGGTGGGTGGCCGTGTGGTGGGCTTCGATGCCAGAACGACGTTGAACATTCAAATAGGTTTGCAGCGGCTGCCCAGAACGCAACGTTCCGGATTCCACCACACCCATGTGAAGCACAAAGTCGCCGCACCGCTTGGTGCCGTGAATCCGGACGCAGATGCCTTCGGCCTCCAAGGTGCCGGTATCACCCACTTGACCACCCATTTCAGCGTAAAAATTGGTTTGATCCAAGACCACCGACACTTCATCACCAGTCTGCGCCTCGTTCACCAGATCTCCAGAGATCAAAAGAGCACCCACAGTGGCGGAACACACTTCATGAAATTCTCTCTTGGTGTCATCCGTGGCGGCAACCCGCTCGGCCAATGCTGCGAGTCGTTCCGGAGGAAGGTCAGCATCGTCCCCTGCACCACCACTCGATCGGCTGCGTTCGCGTGCCGACTCCATTTCGGATTCATAAGCCTCCAGATCAATGTGAAGTCCTGCTTCTTCCGCCATGACTTGGGTCAAATCAACCGGGAATCCGTAAGTATCGTGCAACCGAAAGGCCGTCTTGCCATCAATCACCTTGCTTGACCCGGCCTCCGCCGCGGCTTGGGCAAACAATTCGGTGCCCCGACCCAACGTACGGTGGAATGCCACTTCTTCATCGTGGATGGCCGTTTGAACCTTGGCTTTCTCCCGAATCAATTCAGGGAAGACCGGCCCGAGGCTCTGGGTGACTGCGGGCACCATCTCGAACAAGCAGGGCTCTTGCACGCCAAAAGTCTGTGACGCGTGTCGGACGGCCCGACGCAAAATTCGACGCAGCACATAATTTCGACCATCCGACCCAGGTCGAGCGCCATCCGCCAAAGCCACCGAAAGACAACGCAAATGATCGGCCAAAATACGATACGCCGTATCCAGTGAATCCTGAAGGTCTGCGCCGTAAGGACGAGCTCCGGTTCGAGATCGAATCGCTTCAAAAATACCGGTGAACACGTCGGTGTCGTAATTGCTGTCCTTGCCTTGGAGAACTCTGACCATTCGCTCAAAGCCCATCCCTGTATCGACGTGCTTTGCGGGCAAAGGCACCAAGGTGCCGTCGTCTCCGCGGTTGAATTGCATGAAGACCAAATTCCAAATTTCAATGACCTGAGGATCATCAGCATTCACCAAGTGCCCTCCGCAGCCATCTGGAGTGCCATCGAAGTGAATTTCAGAACATGGACCGCAAGGTCCCGTCGCGCCCATCTCCCAGAAGTTGTCTTTCTTGTCGAACCTGGAGATGCGACTTTCCGGCACAAAGCGACGCCACAGTTCCACGGCCTCTTCATCAGCGGGCAAGCCATCGGCTTCATCACCCGCAAACACAGAGACGTACAGGCGCTCGGGGGGCAGTCCCCAAACCTCGGTCAGCAATTCCCAAGCCCATTCGATGGCCTCGGCTTTGAAATAGTCACCAAAAGACCAGTTGCCCAGCATCTCGAAAAAGGTGTGGTGATAGGTATCACGTCCAACATCTTCAAGGTCGTTGTGCTTGCCGCCAGCTCGAATACATTTTTGGGTGTCGACGGCACGCGCGTATTCACGGCTGCCGCGTCCCAAGAAAACATCCTTGAATTGATTCATCCCGGCATTGGTAAAGAGCAGCGTGGGGTCGTCATGGGGGACCACCGGGCTCGAATCGACCACAGTGTGCTGGTGGCGCTGAGCAAAGAAATCAAGAAACTGCTGACGAACTTCGGCCGCGGTCGGGGGCATGGCTGGACTCCAGAAGGATCAATTGTACGGATTCCATGGCAATTTCCTGCGTGCGGAACACCAAGGTCTCGGCTAACCTGTGTCGTTTCTCACCAAAAAGGATCTGCGCTGTGCGAACTCCAATTATTGGCGGCAACTGGAAAATGAACCTCAACGCTGGAGACGGTGCAGACCTCGCCGAATCCATCGCGGAAGGACTTGCCCGTGGCCCTCTTGGGGCGGAAGTGGTGATGTTCCCGGCCTTTCCTTACCTCGCGCTGATCGCAGATGTGGTTGAATCGGCCCCTCCAATGCTGGGGGCCCAAGACGCCCACCATGAAGCGTCCGGAGCCTTCACCGGCGAAGTGTCCTTGCCCATGCTCGAGGACTGCGGTGTGGAATGGGTTCTGGTGGGCCACTCAGAACGCCGACATGTCATTGGCGAGTCCAATGACATCGTCCGAGAAAAACTGCACGGAGCACTCAACGCCGGGTTCTCCGTGATCTTGTGCACCGGTGAACTCCAAGAAGAGCGGGAAGCAGGCCGTCAACTTGAGGTGAACCGAACCCAACTGGCCCACGCCTTGGAAGGCTTGCCTGCGGCGGCCCTCTCCCGTCTGGCCATCGCCTACGAACCAGTGGGGGCCATTGGCACCGGGCTGACCGCCACCCCAGAGGATGCGCAAGAGGTCCACGCAGACCTTCGGGCCGCCCTCGCAGAACACTATGATCAAAGCGTGGCCAATGCCGTCCGTATCCAATATGGAGGCTCGGTCAAGCCCGCCAATGCGGCGGAATTGTTTGCCAAACCCGACGTGGACGGATTCCTTGTTGGGGGCGCTTCATTGAAGTCTGCAGACTTCCTTGAAATCATCAACGCGGTAACCGCCGCCAAGGCCGAGGGCCAAGCATGAACAATCTCAACAGCTTCTACCTTCTTACTGGCCTCTTCATGGTGGTATCCACCGTGATGATTCTGGTAATCCTGATGCAACGACCCAAAGGCGGTGGCTTGTCGGCAGCATTTGGTGGTTCCAGCGCTGGGAGCGCTGATTCACTGCTTGGCGGACGGGTCGGAGACACTTTGACTTGGGTCACCGTGGTGGCTTTTGTTCTCTACTTAGGCTTGGCAATCAGTTTGAACATGTCTTCGGGCCCTGGGGCCGCGGATGTCGCTGGACCCGCCGAAGCGGTTGAAGCCTCCGACTCGAGTGCACCTTTTGAAGCCTTGCCTGTTGCACCAATTGCACCAGAAGAGTCTAGCGCTACGACTTCTGACACCGACGTCGACCCAGAGGGTTAAGCCGTGTTGCGATCTATGACCGGATTTGGATCGGCCTCCTGCTCGGAAGGCGGACTGACGGTTGGGGTCGAAGTACGTTCCGTCAACAACCGGCACCGAAAGTGCTTGGTTCGACTGCCGGAAGAATTTTTGCCCCTCGAAGGCCCTTTGGAACGGGCTGTGGCGAAACATTTCCAGCGAGGATCCCTCACCGTGTCGGTCCGGGTGCAGGAGTCCGGAGGCAGCCAGGCGGGCCGGATCGACGAGCAGGCTTTTCAGCGTTACCTCAGTCAACTTTTGGCCATGCCCGGAGTGGATCACTCGGCAACCAAGATTGATCTGGCCGGAATCTTGAATCTCCCCGGCGTTGTCGTTTTTGAAGAAGAAGAGCGAATGACTCATATTGGAGCACTGGCCCACTCCGCCGCGAAGGAAGCGTGCGAGCAATTGCAGCGCATGCGAGAAGTCGAAGGGCAGGCCCTCGAGCAAGATCTCTTGACGCAGTGCGATGCAATTGAACAGCGCCTTAGCACCATCCGGCTGGCTCTTCCGGGCATCAGCCAGCACCACGAAGATCGCATGCTGCAACGCATGCGAGAAATGCTTGAGTCACTGAATGTCTCCGATGACCCACGAGATTTGGTGCGTGAAGTGGCCTTCTTTGCTGAGCGATCTGACATTTCGGAAGAAGTGACAAGAATGGACGCCCACTTGCTGCAATTCCGAGAACTGTTGACGGGTCACGAACCCGTTGGACGAACACTGGATTTCTTGACGCAAGAAATGCTCCGAGAAACCAACACCATTGGTTCAAAGGTCCAACAGGTTGATGTGTCTCGAGCCATTGTCGAAATCAAAAGCGCGGTGGACCGTCTGAAGGAACAAGTTCAGAACGTGGAATGATGACTCGTCCTCCAAATGTGTCGCCCGAAACATTACGGACCCTCACCGACGGGTGGCTTCTGGGACAAATCCACTCGATCCGGCCCCACCATGGTGGCTCCTCTGGTTCTGCCAAGTACGCGATCGAATCAACAGAGGGCCGTTTTTTGCTCAAGGGCCGACCCTGTTGCGCCTTGTCTTCCGAGCGGCTACAACTCATGCGATCAGTCATGGCCATGTGTCTGAAAGCTGGACTCCCAGTACCAGAACTTCGGCCGCAACCCGACGGCGCAAGGCATATCGAACAGGCCGAATTCGTCTGGGAACTGCAAACATGGATGGGTGGAAAGAACGCCCAACGAGGACGTCGGGATGCTCATGCTTC
>CALDQF010000486.1 GCA_937911845.1 uncultured Phycisphaera sp.
GCTCCCGGAGGCGTTCTTGAAGGGATGGAACGCATCAAACACAGCCCGGAAGCGGTCGATCGACTGATCGAAATCGCAGGGAAACTTGATGCCGAAGCTACGGTCGTCTTGGCCGGGGTGCTGTTGAAGTTGGGCACGTACGGCCTGTTCCGGTTCGTGCTTCCCATGACGCCCGTGGGCGTGGTGGAGGCTGTGCCCGCCATCGGCACTTTGGCGACCATCGGCGTCATTTACGGCGCGCTGATCTGCTGGGTCCAAGAGGACGTCAAAAAGTTGGTGGCGTATTCCTCGGTGTCCCACTTGGGCTTCTGTGTTCTGGGTCTCTTTGCCTTGAATCCTTCGGGGCTGCAAGGCTCGATCCTGTACATGATCAACCACGGTCTTTCGACCGGAGCACTCTTCCTGTTGATTGGCATGATCTATGAGCGGTACCACACCCGAGACATGAACCGTTTGGGTGGGCTGGTGGCCATCATGCCGATTTGGTCTGCCTTCATGGTCTTTTTTGTCTTGTCTTCCTTGGCGGTGCCGGGTTTGAATGGCTTCGTCAGTGAATTCTTGTGCTTGATCGGGGCATTCAGCGCCACGCCCGACAACGCCCAATGGCCCGGATTGCTGGGGCCGTGGTACGCAGTATTTGCTGGAACCGGCATGATCTTGGCGGCCATGTATCTGCTTTACCTCACGGGTCGATTGGTGTGGGGACCGTTCCGTGCTCCACCGGCCGACGAGAATTCCGGATTGCCTACCGATTTGTCTCCGCGTGAGATCGGTTTGCTGTTGCCGTTGGCATTGATGTGTGTTTGGCTTGGGGTGCAGCCTTCGGGCTTGATGAGAACGCTCGAGCCATCCGTCGAACGCACCTTGGCGGCGTACCCAGAATTGGTTCCCACCCAGTTGGAGTCGGTGGCCGTGCTTGAGGAGGTGAACGGTGGTTGAACGTCTAGACGGCCTTGTCCCCGAGATGATGCTTTTGGCCCTCGCGGTTGTGGTGGCAGTACTTGGACTTTCCAAAGCCAGTTCGATCCGGCGTGCGGTTCCCTTGCTGACCGCAGGCGGCCTTTTCGTCGCGGCTTGGCTTGCCTGGGGCGGGAAAGAGCTTCCTCCCGAAAGCAGCGGCTTCCTGGCACCTTCGCTGGCGGCCTCACTTCGGACCATGATTGCTGGGGTGGGTGGTGTGTTGGCCTTGGTGGCTTCGGGGACGGTGGATCGCCGTCTTGAACACGATGTTGAATCGGGCCGAATGCCCTTTGAACCCCTTCGTGCCTCGCGTGGTGAGTTTTACGCCTTTATGTTGCTGTCGATCACGGGCGCCATGCTTGTGGCCAGTGCGTCGGACTTGATTTGGTTGTTCTTGGCGCTCGAACTCACAAGTCTTCCAACCTACGTCATGGTGGTCATGGGACGAGCCGGGCGCCGGGGCTCCGAGGCTTCCGTCAAATATTTCTTCTTAGGCGCGATGGCGACAGCCATATTCCTGTACGGCTTTGCTTTGGTGTACGGCGGTACCGGCTCCATGCAACTTGCCGACATCGCCGAGATCGTGGCCAGCCGTCGCAACCTGGAAGGCTTGGACATGGTCACCACCGCGGGCTTTTTGTTGGCCTTGCTTGGCGTGGGCTACAAACTTGCCGCCGCCCCCCTGCACTTGTACGCCATGGATGTGTACGAAGGGGCATCGGCCTCGGTGACCGCCTTCCTTGGGTTTGTGCCTAAAGCGGCCGGCACCATTGCCTTTATGGTCCTCTTGCAGACCGCCGGTGGGGGAAGTCTTCCTGCCATGGTGGTCACGTTGGTTTGGATGCTCGCGGTGTTGACCATGAGTTTGGGCAATATGGCCGCGCTCCAGCAGACCAGTGCCAAGCGGTTGTTTGGTGGATCATCGATCGCTCACTCGGGCTATTTGCTGATTGGTCTTTTGGCCGGTCCCGGTGAGGGATGGGCGGCAACCACGTTCTATCTGTTGGTATACGGGCTCATGAACACTGGCGTCTTCGCGGTGCTCGCGGCTCTCGAACGTCGAGGATCTGAGGTTGAACAGGTTTCCGACCTTGGCGCTCTCCGTCATCATCATCCGGGTTTGGGTTGGTCACTGGTGGCCTGCTCGGGTTCACTGATGGGCTTTCCCCCACTCTTGGGCTTTGTGGCCAAAGTCTGGCTCTTTTTGGCTGCGGTTCAGTCTGGTCACATTGCGTTGGTGGTGATTGCCGCGATCAACTCTGCTGCAGGCGCGTGGTACTACCTCAGAATGATGGGGATGCCACTGCTGGGTGCTGCACCTTCCGAGCCCGTCGAAGCGGCACCATCACCATGGCCCGCCCGAGTGGCCATGGTCATTGGAGTGTTGTTGTTGGTGATGCCCTTCTTTGCGGATGACTTGATGATGCAAACCCGCGAAGCCGCCGCCGCTGCGGTCATGGTCTTGGGCAACTGATCAGAACGAAGCGTCTTCTTCGTCGTCTTCCAAGTCTTCTTCAGGGAGTTCACCAGACTCTTGGGCGGCAAGCTCGCGCCGGGCGGCGTCAATTTGCCGGGGGAAGCTGAAGGCGGCCAACATCACCAGAATCGATGGGATCAAGAGCGGTGAACCCGATATTTGTGGAGCGATGGCTTCTGACAATCCGGGGGTTTGCAGGAGGAGTCCGGTGCCCCCAATGGTGAGCATGATCGCACCTCCAAAGCTGGCCAAGAAGGCGCTTGAAAGCGTTTCAGCGATCATCGTCAGTCCAGCCACAAAACCGAAGGCCGCCAGCGGGGCAATCCATCGGGGACTCTCAGCGTCACCAAACGAAAAGGCATCCCACAAATGGGCCACCAAAAAGGCACCGGTCGCCCCCGTTAAGACGGCCAGAGTTCCACCGGCAGCATGCCGAGCGGCTGCCACGGCGAGCAAGGCAAACGCCGAAGCAACAATGATGAACGTCGCGGTTCCGGCGGATTCAAAGCGTGTGTTGATGCTGGTCCCCACCAACCAGCCCAGAATGAAGGCTGCACCCAGAACCAGCAATCGGCGGTGCTTGACGCCTTGGCTGATTGCGGTGAGTCCCATCAGTGACATGGCGCCCAATACCACAAGGGAAACACCTTGCAGTTCGGAAACCAGTCGTGCTGGATCGAGGAGGATGAAAAAGTAATCCAACCAAGTGTTGAGGTGGGAGGTGATCGCGTCCATGCGTATCTCCTAATCAGGTGGTGGCATCAGTCAATGCTCTCGTATCGTCAATCTGCGTCTTTCTCGTCCACCTCTGCTTTGCTTTTGCGTCGTTCGGGGGACCACTGGATGATCGCGCCCAGCAGAGCCATCACGGCCCAAGCTGGTGCCGCCCAGCCTTCCATGGCCCCGATACGATCGGCGGCGGTGGGCAGCCAAACCTCAAGCATCGTGTGCCCTGCTTCCAGCCAGAGGGCCGCGCCGATGGCCGCGCTGAAGAGGGCCTGCATCTTTCGCGTGAAAAGGCCGCCCAGGGCAAGACCGATGAAGAACCCGCCCACGCCCGCCATCACGGTGATGGAGCGACGTTCCCGGGGGATGTCTTCCCACCAGTTCGGATTGAAATTTAATTTGAGGTCGTCATTCGCCGTTGTGAAGGCCCCTAAATTTTCAGCTTGTTCACTGGCTTCCCGAGCGACTTCCCGGGCTGGAGCCATGGCCTCGTCCGCTGCATTCGCAAATTGGTCAAAAAGACCCTCGGAAGCACCAGTGGCAAGTAGAGCGGCCATCACCACCCCAGTTCCAACCGCCACAATAGATTTGACACCCGCTCTGGCCAACAGCACCCCGGCCCCTGCCGCCAAAATACAGCACATCAACGTTCCCAAACCTTCAAAGCCACCAACACTGGCCAGACGGGCGCCCACCAGACCGCCACCCGCCAAGCCAAGTATCAATGTGGCCGATTCGGTCAGTTTTGCTCCTCGGACCCACAACAGCACGCCAGCGGCAAAGGCCACCACCGTGGTCAGTTCGATATCTGTGGCTGGCGGGGAAGCGATTGAATCGAGCAAAGTTGGTTCCATGAGGGGCCTCCGATGACCGATATCGGAGTTGGAGGGCCCA
>CALDQF010000487.1 GCA_937911845.1 uncultured Phycisphaera sp.
TGATCAGACTGCCGTCTTTGGTCAAGCGACCAAGGTCACCAGTGTGGACAGGACTCTGAGCAAACGGCCCTCGGGCCACAACCTCGCCGTCTTCGATCGACAACTGGACCCCGGGCAAGGGATACCCGGAATACCCGTCGGGGTCACGGCCTGTTCGTTGGCCAATGGTTGCCGCCGCCGCGGTCTCGGTAGCACCCCAAGTGGCATACAAAGGCCACCCCAGATCCAGCGCTTCTTGAATCCATACTGGCGGGGTCGAAGCACCTCCAACCAGGGCACATCGAAGCTTTGCTGAGGGGCGGACACCGTCATCCAACAGGTCACGCAGTTGAGTAGGCACCAACGAAATGTGGGTGCAGCGCTGGGCCAAGTCTGCCGGCGATCCGGGATCCGCGACGGCTGAGGCCACCAATGCCCGCACCAACACCGAGATGCCACCGATGTGATCGCACGGCAGGCACCATCCCCAAGAATCACCAGAGCCAAATTCAACCGCATCGTTGACCAAAGTGGCCATGTGCACCACCGCGTCCCAACGCAATGTTCTGACTTTGGGCTCTCCGGTGGTGCCGCTGGTACGCAAATGAATCAAAGCGTCAGAAGAAATCTCCCCAGGGACCACGGTGCGGGTGGCCCCTCCCACCGCGCCATGAAGCAGTTCCACCGCGCCTTGATCTTGCAGCGTGCCCAAAAATCGGCTGGCAAAATCGACACCTGGGGGCAAGTCAAAAGGCCCATCTCCAGTGCACAACCCAATGGGAGCGTCGCAGACCAGTTCAGATTGAAGCCGAGATGCTAAATCCATGGTTGCCAGTCCAGTTCGGGCAGTTCGACATCCGGCAACGAAGACACCACATCGATTGCGGGCCACGCTCCATACAGGTTTGAGGTGCCAAGGCCTTGGGCCCGACTCAATTCATACTGCTGAGCCACGCGACACAGCACCCCCAACGTCCAAGGCGACTCGAAACAACTGGTCAAGACAACGTCGCGCTGGAGTCTCTGGGCAAAGGTGATTTCGTCTGCCAAATCCTCGAGAGAACCAAGCCGAGTCGGCTTCATGACATGGACCCATACGCCCGGTTCGCCCACATGTCGGGACGCTGCCGGGTCATGGAGCGACTCGTCGAGGCCCACCGGGACAACTTTGGCCAGCTCGGGCAGCTGCGCTGGGTCGACCAAAGGTTCCTCCACATATTCAATGCGATCCCGAGGAAGAGACGAGACCACTTCCAGCACCTGCTCCAAACTGAGGAGGCGATTGCCATCCAAACGAAGTCGGCAGTGTGGCGATCCTTCCAGTATGGAACGGAGACGTGGAACATCTCGATTGGGTTCACGGCCAATTTTTACTTTGATGACCGCGTGAACATCGGAACCGGTGTTATCACCCACCACCAGAGTGTTCATGGCCGGAAGAGTTCTCGCGGAGTCAGGCTGCGCCCAACGCTCGCGATGAAGCTGGGCCCGAAGCACACTCTCTGCGAACCGGGCCGACGGCGTGCACAAAGTGCCGGCCGCCAAGTCATTCAGAGCTTCCGAAAGGGTTTCTTGGTGCAAGCCAGGAAGCGGAGAAACTTCGGCCACGCACCCATCCACTTCCACAAAGGCCAACTGCCGCTCCGCAAGACCGCCCGCCACCGGCAAAGAGTAGGGCATCGGGACCGAAATCTTGGCAAATCGCGTAATCATCCCAGCACCAACCCCAACGCGGTCAACATCGACCACCCAAACAAAGCGGCCGCGGTGGGGCCAAGTTCAAATGGCTTCAACAACGGGAGGCCCAAGGCCAGCACACCCAAAC
>CALDQF010000488.1 GCA_937911845.1 uncultured Phycisphaera sp.
GACTGGACGCGACTTCTTTGAGTCCATCGAAGATCTGCACGCTGGTGACCTCCCGCATGTCGAACATCAGGGGGGTCCCCAGTTCGGTGAAGCTCCAGATGAACACAATGGTGCATCCTGCGAACAGGCCGGGACGAAGCAAGGGCAGCAAAATGCGCCGAAATCGTGCCCAGCGGCCTGCCGAGCAGCTTTGGGCCGCCTCTTCCAGCGCAGGGTCGATGTTGGCGAGGGCGGCGGTGGCGTTTAAAAACACGATGGGATACAGGTGGAGGGCTTCCACCAGAACGACCGCAGGCCAGCCTCCATCTGCCAGCAGATCAAGCGGTTGGTCGAGAATGCCCCAATCTTGAAGCAACACACTCAGGCTGCCAGTTCGGCCAAAAATATGTCGAAATCCAATGGCGCCCACGAACGGAGGCAGAATCAAGGGCACCAACAGGAGGGGGGACAGCAGACCTTGTCCAGGGTACTTGGTTCGAGCTTCTAGAAAAGCAAGTGGGAGTGAAATTGCCAAGCACAGTCCGGTCACCGCAATGGCAATCCAAAGACTGTTCACGAGGCCTGCACGGAGCAGTGGGTCACGGAAGACCTCAAGGACGTGGTATGCCGTAAATCCTCCCTGCTTAGACTCAAACCCGCCAGAAAGTGTCAAAACTAGGGGAAGAATCAAGAAGATTCCAAAAAGTGCCATGACGGCACCCATAGCCATTCCTTGTCGATTGAAAGTCGGAATCATGGTTAGGGGGCAAAATATCGGGCTTCAGAAGATTCCGCTGAGATTGTCAAGAAAAAATTCAAGACCAGAGCGGCACGTGACTTGCAGCAAGACGCTCACGCTCCTAGAATCCACCGTTCACGGTGTGGCAGGCGAACGGCGTCCCCCCAACCCATGTTTCCTTTCCTGAACGCAGGTTCCCGCCATTCGGCGCCCCCTGTTGAGGTCTATGCATGCCCGCGAAGATTGTTTCCGATCGGCCGGTTCGTGATTTCTCAAAGCTTGGTGATGCAGTCGAAGTTCCAGATCTGACTGAACTTCAAGCACGCGCGTATGAGAAATTTCTTCAGCAAGACGTTCCCGCCGACAAGCGAAAGCGCGTCGGACTGGAGGGTCTTCTCCGAGAAGTTTTCCCGATCGTCTCGTACGACGAAAAGATTCGCATTGAGTACCACAAGTACCACTTAGAAAAGCCACGCTACACCCCGCTCGAGTGTCGTGAACTTCGACTGACCTACGGCCTTCCTTTGCGGGTCACGGTTCGCCTCATCATGGAGGGTCGTGAAGAGGATGTGACCGAAGACATCTACCTCGGCGACGTCCCCGTGATGTTGGGTGGTGGTGAATTCATCGTGAATGGTGCGATTCGGGTCATCGTTTCCCAGTTGCACCGATCGCCCGGTATCGACTTTTCGATCGCCCAAACCCTCCACGACCGCCCGTTGCACTCGGCAAAGATTGTCCCTGAGCGAGGTTCATGGATCGAATTGGAAGTCACCAAGAAAGACGTCTTGGGGATGAAGATCGACCAGTCGGCCAAAATTGCGGCCACCACGTTCCTTCGGGCGCTGTGGAATCCGTTGGCCGAAGGCGAAGGCCGTGAAGTGGTTCCCCCATTCTCGACCACCGACCGAATTCTTGAGTCCTTTTATGACGTTGAAGATGTCAATGTCACCAAACTTACTCCCGAGCATTACTCGGCTGAGGACATCGTTGACCAGGAAACCGGTGAGCTTCTGGCCAAGGCTGGGGCGGCCCTCGGGGATGCCCTCGAGGCCATCTTGTCGTCAGGCTTGGATTCGCTGCGTGTGGTCGACCCATCTGTCGATCCATTGATCTTGAATACAATCGCCGAAGAGAAGCTTGACTTCCTCTCCGAAGTCACCGAGCACGAAGCGGCGCTCTTGAAGATCTACGGACGACTTCGTCCCGGCAACCCTCCACAGGTCGATAAGGCTCGAGAACTCTTCTCCGAACGGTTCTACGAAGAGAACAAGTATCGATTGGGCAAGGTGGGTCGCTTCCGCGTGAACCGCAAGTTCAACGAAGATGTCGACGAATCGATCATGCACATCCGTCCCGAGGACTTCCTCGAGATCATCAAGTACATGTTGAAGTTGCGTGCTCAAGACGAGTCCGCCTACATCGATGACATCGATCACCTGTCCAATCGCCGTCTGAGAACCCTCGACGAATTGGCGGTCGATGAACTCCGCAAAGGCTTCGCCAAGCTGCGTCGTACGGTCCAAGAACGCATGAGCGTCAAGGCTCCAGACGAAATTGGCAAGATCACGGACTTGGTGAACTCCAAGGCGATTTCGGGCGCTATCGATTTCTTCTTTGGTCGCTCCGAGTTGTCGCAAGTGGTTGACCAAACCAACCCGCTCTCCATGCTGGTGCACGAGCGTCGCCTTTCGGCCCTCGGTCCTGGCGGCTTGAACCGCAAGCGGGCTGGCTTTGAAGTTCGTGACGTCCACATTTCGCACTACGGCCGAGTGTGCCCGATCGAAACGCCGGAAGGCACCAACATCGGTTTGATCTGCTCCTTGGGCATCTTTGCCCACATTGACGAATACGGCTTTATTCAAACGCCTTATCGCAAGGTCGAGAAGGGCAAAGTCACCGGCGATGTGATTCACCTTCGCGCTGATGAAGAGATTCGATCGACTTTGGTTCCAGCCGAAGCGTTGAACGCGAGTGGAAAGATTGAAGGCGTTTCTGTCCTGGCCCGCCACCAAGGCGAGCTGATGCAGATGGGCCCCAATGACGTCAAC
>CALDQF010000489.1 GCA_937911845.1 uncultured Phycisphaera sp.
GAGCCCAACAGTGCTTCCGATTGAATCTTGAGGGCCGGCAAGAGGTCTTGGTCGGTGCCGCCTGGGAGCAGAGCGGTTCGCACCACCATCGAGGATCCGGGCAGCATGATCAGAACGCCGACAGCGTCGGATTCTGAGACCATGGCCAGGACAGAAGAGGTATCAGGCTCCAGTTCGCGGATGGTTGCCGAACGAACATGGCCATTTTGTCGCTCGACCGTCACCGCTCTGAGGTGGGTGCCGTCGGGTTGCAGGGCCAAGATGGTGCCATCAGTGGGAAAAGTCATGGTTCTCGGTACTCGATGATGCGTACGGGAATAGTGGAACGATCCACCAAGCAAATGATTTCCTGTTCGAGGCCAGAGACCTCAGAAGTGCCAATCGATGAAATCCGGAACACATTGCTGCGGGTGTCCAGCGACCGAAGAAGCCATTGTCGGGTCTGGTTTGCCAATTGGCCAGTTGGACCAGAGTTCCCCATGCTTTCATCCACCGTTTGGGCCAAATCGGTGACTCCTTCGGCCATGGCATTTCTCATAAAAATGAGTTGCTGGGCGTCGGTTTCTTCCAGCTGTCGGGCGCGGAATAGGGCAATCAACAGCGATTCGGAAACCGTATTGATGTTGATGGGTCCAGGGCGTTTTTCGTACGCAGGAAAAAGTGTGCATTCAGAGATGACGGCCAAGATTTGTTCTTCTTCCAGGTCGAGCTGGTTCACATTCTCCGCATTCTGATTTTGGCCTTGCCCTGACGCAGAAACTCCAGCCAAACTTGAGAGCGATTGAATTTGCAGGTCAGTCAGATGGAGATCGTCCGATCCGCGTGACCAGTTCTGAAGGGCTTGGGCTTGTTCCGGTGTGATACCAAGGCGATCTTGAAGATCCCCCAGGTCGCAATACTGCAGTCGCAAGCGTGGCAGGCCAGAATCAGTCACACCATCTGCAACCGATGTCACGGTGAGCCAACCCGCCCATGCCCCATCAAGCCAGCCGTCTCCGTCATCTTCAGGGGGAGATTTGTCCCCGTCGTTTTCATTTGGATCCAAGCGCCCATCGAGATCCCAGTCTTCACCTCGAACGTAGTCCGGCCACATTCCAGCGACCAACTCCATTTCGGTGATGGAACGAAGGGGTTCGTTGCGAGGGCTGTAACTGTAGTTCGCGTCGTAGTAATCCGATTCGGCTCCGAACATGGTGGGTTCGTCGTCTTCATCAATCCAGTCACGCAAGGCGGCATATTGGTCTTCACTCATGTCTCGGTTCATGCCGGGCATGGGTTCCTCAAAGAGAGGGAACAAAAGGCCTAGGTTTTCCTCATCGTTGATGTTGAGACGGGCGTGTTCATCGAGAGGCTCGCCAAAGTCCATGCCTTCACGGTGGTGACGGATATCCCACGAGGCATTTTCGGTTTGGCCGACGCTGGCCAGTCGCAATTCACGGAACACACTGAAGGCGTCGGTTGGCTCGGGAGTGGTGGCATCCCAGGAAAGAGCGGCAACAACGGATTCAACCCCGGCTCGAGCGGCCCATCGGGCTTGGGTGCGTTGCAGCACCTCATGTCCAAGATGCGCTTGGCGGAACGAAACCAGCTGGATGCTCGTCGCTGTAAGTGCGGCAATGACCACACTCCACATGGCAAGCAACACGCTGACACCACGACGGGATTGGGGTGATCGCGAAGGTCGATGACCGATAGGTGGGTG
>CALDQF010000490.1 GCA_937911845.1 uncultured Phycisphaera sp.
GGGGCCCGCGGTGGTGATTTATCTGGCGGGCTTACGCGATGTTCCCAAACAATTGCATGAGGCGGCTTCACTTGATGGGGTGGGCTCTTGGGGAAGATTTGTCCATGTGACTTTACCGATGATTTCTCCGGTGATCTTGTTCAATGTGGTCATTGGCATCATCAACGCGGCTCAGGTCTTTGTGATTCCGCTGGTCATGACCGGTGGTGGACCGGGACGGTCGACGTACTTCTTTGCGATGTATGTCTATGACCAGGCGTTCCAATACGGCGACATGGGCTATGCCTCCGTGCTTGGCCTGGTGCAATTCGCCGCCATTTTGGTGTTGACTGGTTTGGTCCTGTTGCTTGGGCAACGGTTTGTGTACTACCGAGGCGCTTGATGGAAAGAATTCGCACCACCTTGGTTTACGTCTTGCTCACTTTGGTGACCGCGGTGGCGTTGTTTCCCATTGGCTACATGCTGTTGATTGCTGGGGGAGAAGGCGAACGGTTTGCCGAGGGTGGCCAGACGCTGTTCCCTGAAACCGCCGGCGAAGTGCCCGGGAACTTGGCCAGCAACTTGGACACAGTGATGACCGACGGCACGCTGGACTTCCGGCGTTATCTCCGCAACACGTTGCTGGTGGCTATTTTGGCGGTCAGTGGCACGGTGGTTTCCAGTGCGATGGTGGCGTATGCCTTTGCCCGGGTGCGTTGGTCGGGCAGCAAGCCACTCTTCATGTTGATGTTGGCCACCATGATGGTGCCATTTCCCGTGATCATGGTTCCGTTGTTCACGATGTTCCGTGAGCTGGGTCTCATCGGAACGTTCGGTCCCCTGTGGGTCCCGGCTTGGTTTGGCAACGCGTTCAGCATCTTCTTGATGCGACAATTCTTCATGACCATCCCGCGTGAACTGGACGATGCCGCTCGCATCGATGGCTGTGGTCACTTCGGTATTTTTCGGCACATCATGTTGCCCCTGGCCACTCCAGCGTTGTTGGTGGTGGCCTTGTTGCACTTCATGTTTGTGTGGAACGACTTTGTTGGACCACTCATCTTCTTGTCCCACCGCGATCAATTCACGCTGGCCCTTGGCTTGCAATTGTTCATGTCGCGCTTGGGCACCACCCCTTGGCACCTGTTGATGAGTGCGACCACCCTCATGGTTGGTCCGGTCTTGGTGCTCTTTCTTCTGACCCAACGCTCGTTTGTCGAAGGCATTTCGACCAGCGGAACCAAAGGCTGATCCATGAGCCATCACACTGAAGGTCTGTGCCGTATCGACGGCGTGGATTGCTACCGCATTCTCGACACTCATTTGATGGAACCTTTTTTGTTGACCGTGGTCAGCCCGGAAGAACACTGGATGTACATCTCTTCCCGGGGAGGGCTTTCGGCAGGCCGCGTGAACGCCCAGCAATGTCTCTTCCCGTACCGCACCGATGACCTGTTGCATGCGGTGGATGCCTTCAGTGGTCCTTGGACGGGAATCCGAGTGGGGGACGAGTTGTGGGAGCCCTTCACGGGCCGTGCGGGGGCGCAAGAGCGCCGGCATTTGGCCAAGAGTGTGTTGGGGGACAGGATCGTTTTTGAATCCCATCATGAAGGGCTGGGACTGGTGGCCCGCGCGTGGTGGACCTTCAGCAATGAGCATGGCTTTGTTCGAACCGTTTCTCTGGAAGCGTCCGGCGAGCATGCGTTCGAAGTCCAAGTCTTGGATGCCCTGAGGGATTTGCAAGTTGGTGGCGCGTCGCTCCCGGTGATGCAATCGATGAGTTGTCTCGTCAACGCCTACGCCCGTTCGGAGCGTGTTGGTTCCACTTCGGTGGCCACCTTCGCCATGGAGACCGCCTTGAGCGACCGGGCTGAGCCGGCGGAGTCCCTGCGTGCGACAACCGTCTTTGCCGTGGGAAATGGCTCAAGCACCCTTGACCCGTTGGCGGTGGAGTCGTTTGTTCGAGGGGTCGCGCCCAAAAGCATGCGCCGGGCCACGGGGCGTGCGGGCCAGTTTGCTTACGCCGTGGAAGGGCAGGTTGGCCAAGGCCAAACCTTGACGTGGGCTTTGGTGGCGGATGTGCATCGCACCCAAACCGAAGTGTCGGCATTGGCCGATCGAGCTGAAGGCATCGCATTGTGCCAACTTCGTGCTGAAGCAGATGCGGCCACTGAGGCCATGGGCGACCTGTTGGCGCAAACCGATGGGCATCAATGCAGCGGCGACCCTGTCCTCGACATCCATCATGCCTCCAACACTCTGTTCAACAACATGCGTGGTGGGATTCCGGTGGAAGCCGAGCGGGTGCCTTGGGGTGACTTCGTGGCGTTCATGGGCCAACGCAATCAAAGGGTGGCTCAGAAGCATGCGGGTTGGCTTGAGTCACGACCGCCTGACGCTTGGTGCACCCGCACCGAGTTGTTGAGTGAAGCTCAGTCCCAAGAGGACCTTCAGTTGCTTCGACTGACTTATGAATACCTTCCGTTTTGGTTTGGGCGTCGCCATGGTGATCCGTCCCGTCCTTGGAACGTCTTCAACATTCGAGTTCGCCACGAGGATGGTTCACGCCGTTTGGCGTACGAGGGCAACTGGCGTGACATTTTCCAGAACTGGGAAGCGTTGGGATTGTCTCATCCAGGCTGGGTGGATCATTTCATTCTGAAGTTCCTCAACGCCACCACGCTTGATGGTTTCAATCCGTATCGGATTACTCGAGAAGGCATCGACTGGGAAGTCCCGGAGCCCGACAACCCTTGGAGCAATATTGGCTACTGGGGCGATCACCAAATCACGTACCTCAGTCGACTGCTTGAACTGTCGGCTTCCATCAATCCCGACCGAATGCGCGAGTGGCTGTCGGTGCCCATGTTCTCATTTGCCGACGTGCCCTACGCACTGAAATCTCACCAAGAATTGGTTGCTGATCCTCGGCAGTCCATCGTCTTTGATTGGGAGCAGCACGAATCCAGCGAGGCCCGGCGACAGAAATACGGGTCGGATGGTCGGTTGGTGCACGATGGTGACGACTTGTTGCAGGTCACCTTCTTGGAAAAACTGCTGATTCCGGTTTTGTCCAAGATGTCAACTTTGGTGCCCGGTGGTGGCATTTGGATGTGCACCC
The DNA here is from genome assembly GCA_937911845.1 of uncultured Phycisphaera sp. Lineage (GTDB taxonomy): Bacteria > Planctomycetota > Phycisphaerae > Phycisphaerales > SM1A02 > UBA8653. Next base: position 3,101 of record CALDQF010000490.1, read on the forward strand.
AGCGGCCGGAGTGGAACGACGCCAACAACGCCTTGGCCGGGTACGGACTCTCCATGGTGACGGCGTCGTATCTCCATCGCCATGTGAAGCTCTTGCAGACGTTGTTGCAGGACAGCGAACTCGGAGAGATGCGTTCGGTGGTCTGGTCTTGGTGTGAGTCGCTGGGCGAAGTCTTCTCGGCTGATCCTGCATCCGCCACCCAAGATTCCACTGTCCGTCGTGCGGCGGTTGATGCTCTGGGGACTGCGTTTGAGACTTATCGCCATCGCATGCGGACCGAACACGCGGTCCAATCCATCTCTGCTGAATCGCTGCTTGAGTTGCTCAAGAACATGGAGTCATGGTTGGCAAGCACCATTCGTGCCGGCCGACGGGAGGATGGCACCTACGACGGCTACAACCTCGTTCGTTTCTCAGAGGGCCAAGCTGAAGTTTCACGTCTGCCACTGATGCTCGAGGGACAAGTGGCCGTCTTGTCATCGGGCGTTTTGGATGCAGAAACGTCGACGAAACTTCTAGAAACACTCTTTGATTCGACGCTGTACCGGGCGGACCACAACACCTTCTTGTTGTACCCCATCAAGTCCATCGAAGATTTCTTGTCCAAGGGGCAGGTGGATGTACAGATCTCGACTCTTTTGCAGCGGCTGGCTGAAGCCGACAACCGCCAGTTGGTGGTGAAAGATCATGCGGGGGTGGTGCGCTTTGCCCCAGATTTGGTCAACCGACGAGGGGTGTTGGATGTTCTGAACGAACTGGCTCAAGATGAGGACTGGTCCACTCTGGTCGAGCAAGATCGTGAACACGTGGTGAACCTGTACGAGTCGGTGTTTGATCATCATGCTTTTACGGGACGCTCCGGCGGTATGTATGGATATGAAGGGATTGGTTGCACGTACTGGCACATGGTCGCCAAGTTGTTGGTGGCGGCCGGTGAGTGCGTGCAGGATGCCCAAGATGCCCCTGACGAAGTTCAAGAGCGTTTGCGTGGTCTGTACCACCGCGTTCAGGATGGTCTTGGCTTCCGCCGTACACCGCATCAGTTCGGCGCGTATCCAATTGATGCGTACTCACACACCCCGGGAGACCGGGGGGCTCAGCAGCCGGGAATGACTGGGCAAGTGAAAGAGGAATTGCTTACGCGGCGTATGGAGCTTGGAGTTCAACTTCGCCAGGGCGAGATACGCTTTAACCCTATTCTGATGCGCTCTCAGGAGTGGCAGACTTCGCAGAGGTCAAGTGATCTTTTGCCGCACGACCTTTCATCAGGCGAAGTGCTGTTTCAATTGTGCGGTGTACCAGTGATTTACGTCCAAGGCGGGTCAGCCAAGATTGAAGTGCAGACTGCTGAGGGCGTGACAGAAATTCTTGGTGGGATTCTTCCTAAAGAATCGGCAGCCCACCTGTTCGCTCGGGATGGAGTGATCAAATCCTTGCGGATTTCACACAATCTGGCATAAAAAAAGGCTAAGGCGAATCGCCAAAGCCTTTGAAGATTCCTGAGGAGCTTGGAATCAATTGATTGATCCTCCAGACTTGGCACAAAGGCCACAGAGGAATGGGTGGTTATCCGGAGTTCTTTGATGAGAGGACTCGCACCTTTTGCCGGTTGGATCCGACGGCGCCACTTGTGAGAAAGATCGCGAGTCCAAGAACGAGAATAAACATGTGCAATTCGTATGGGACGGGGCAGTCAAAGCCAAGAAAAGAGCTGGCGAGATCAGAGCCGGCTGATCCAAACTCTGGGGTATCAAATTGCACTTGGGTAGAAATGTTTGCCGCAGCAGCTGATGTGTTCATGAGTGATTTCTTTTGGTATGGCTTTGGGGGAATGACCGATTTGAAACCAACCCTAGGCTGAAAAACGTTCAAAACGTCCAGTTCTGCGAAATCGGTCACGTTTCGTGAAATATTCGATTATTTTCCATTAAACAAATAAAAGTCGCTCAAAGTTGAACACCTCCCTGCCGGACGACGCAATGACTGGACGAATTCATGCACTTCACCACCCGTAAAAATATTGAATGGCCGGTCTCAATCTCACGTGTGAAGGGGGCGATGGAGGCACGATTTGGGAATGAACGTATTTGCGGTGTCGATTCTAGAACTGCGGTTCCGTTGGCCGGATTCGGGCGTATGTTGGAGCCATGTTGGCGATTGCTTTGTGTTCAGTTATTTTCAGTCAATACGGCCACTTGGCCTGGTCGGATGAGTTCAACGGTACCTCGCTGGACTCCACCAAATGGACCCCTCAATACGGCGATGGTTCTCAATATGGCATTCCAGGCTGGGGCAACAACGAGTTGCAGTCTTACACCGGGAATCCGTCCAACCTGTTCGTACAAGATGGCCGGCTGCATATCGTGGCTCAAAAGCAAGGGAACCAGTACACCTCAGCCCGCATTCGTACTTTAGGAAAAGGCGAATTTACGTACGGGCGCATGGAGGCTTCAATCAAAGTTCCAGCACCCGGTGCAGGACTATGGCCTGCATTTTGGATGCTCCCCTCTGGTGGTTCTTGGCCTTGTGATGGAGAAATTGATATAATGGAACAATGGGCTAACGATTGGCCAACAAACGTAACAACAGGAGCTGCACATATTGGCACCTGCCCTTTTTCACAAGCAACACACCATTATAAGTCTTTTCAACATCAAAGTCAAACAGGAAATTACGCCTCTGATTTTCATTTATACGGAGTTGAGTGGGATGAAGACTACATCGCTTGGTATGTAGATGGGGTTAAGGTTTATCAAATCTCTCCAACAAGTTATCCTACTATCCCTGCTCAACATTCATGGCCTTTCAATTCAAATGAGTGGTATTTAATCTTAAATTTAGCCATTACTCAAAGCGGCCCAAACTCTTTAACTGTTTTTCCTTCTCAAATTGAGGTTGATTACATAAAGGTTTACGAAAACAATGGTGTTTTGGGTTGTAAGGATCCTCAAGCGCTAAATTATAATTCACTAGCAACAATTGCCAACGGAAGCTGTGAATATCAAGTTACTTTTAGAGTAGACATGAATAATGTTTCTTCTACATTTAGTGTTCCAGAAGTTAATGGGACGTTTAACAACTGGTGTGGAAACTGTTGGCCAATGCAAGATCCTGATGGAGATGGTGTTTGGGAAAAGCAAGTTACAATGCTAGAGGGAAATTATGAGCTCAAATTTAGTGCAGACAACTGGTCAATCTCTGAGTCACTAGACCCAGCCTGGGCGTGTACCAACGGCAATGCACAATACACAAACCGAACTCTTGTGGTTGATGAAAACAGGGTTATTTGTCCGCAGTGGGGTGCCTGCACACCTACATGTAACTCAATTATTATTTCTGATGTTTCTGAACATCAACAAAAAACAAACGCACTCTACCCCAACCCAAGTTTTGGGATTTTTAAATTAAACAACAGTAATTTTTCAAGCTTAAGTGTTATTGATGTAATAGGAAAAACGGTTTACAACAATCCTAAAATAAAAAACCTAAACTCTATTAATCTAAAACATCTTCCGGCCGGTTTTTATCAATGTGTTTTATCTTCTGAAAAAGAGCAACACTTTCAAAAAATTCAAATTTTAAAATAGTTTTTATGCGCAATATAATTTTACCCCTTCTTTCGTTTGTGTTGTTTTTATCTGCATGTGAAATAGAACCAAACAACAAATCTTTTTCGTTAATTGAAGAAGACGAAAAAAAAATAACTGCTTTATTAAACAAAATGTCTGTTGAAGAAAAAGTTGGTCAAACATGTCAAATTACACTAGATGCTATTCTTCAAAAAGACAAATCAAACAAGCTTATTGAGCCCCATCAAATCGATTTAAAAAAATTAGATGAGGCTATAAATAAGTATAAGGTAGGGTCTATTTTAAATGTCTCTAATCATACTTTTACACTTGAAAAGTGGAATGGGATTGTTAAAACGATACAAGATGTAGCTGCAAAATCTAGCACTG
>CALDQF010000491.1 GCA_937911845.1 uncultured Phycisphaera sp.
TGCTTCGCCCGTGGACATGAAGCCTTGGTCTGCGGCCAAACCCATTGCCGCGGTGATCGCTTTATCTGCATTCGGCCTCTATGTTGGACTTGCGCTTCTTTCGGCACAGTAAGTTGCCAGCATTGGGTCGATCCGAGCCGTAAATGTGACCTGCGGCCGCGAAGCCTATTGAGCCAGATTTTGATTGAATTTTCTGGGTTTAGATAAAAACCCCCTGTGCAACAGGGGGTTCGAGGGAAGCGGCTGAAGGGATTCGAACCCTCGACATTCACGTTGGGAACGTGACGCTGAAGTTTCAGAACTCGTAACGCAGGCCTACAGAAAGACTCGGGCTTTTGACATCCATCGTGAACGGTTGGGTCAACTCATTTTCCAACCGAGGTTCGTCGGCTTGGAACCAACCAAGTTGGGTGACAAAGCCCAAGTCGTCGGTGATGGCCTTTTCAAAACCAACAAAGCCCTGAAAAGCGATGGTGTCTTCGGAGAACTGCCCGACATCGAAGTCGGTGTCGCCGCCCAAGCTTCGAAGATCAAAATCAATGCTGGAATACCCCAAGCCAACACCGCCAAAGATGGTGATATCTAGGCCAACCTTTTGTCTTACCGCTGCATTCAGGAAAATGGTTTCGATGCTTCGGGTGGCATCGGCCGTGATCGCACCGAGCTCCGGAAGGTTTCCTGAAACCAGTTCGTGTTCGGTACTTCGGTACTCAAGCTCAAAACCGAAGGCAAACCCTTTGGGCTGCCAGCCAATGGCCGCGCTGAACCCAAACGAATCGTCAAAGCCCAGCTCCAATTCATCACCGTTGGTCAAGATGCGCAGATCGTTTTCGTAGGGTTCTGACCAAATGCCCATGGTCCGCACCGACCACGTGTCTTCCGTGGTTCGGTCGGCGCCGAAGGCCGACGCACTCAAGATCAGGAGGCTTCCGAAGGCCATGCCCGAACCACAATGGCGGAATTCTGGCCGCCGAAACCGAAAGAGTTGGAAAGACATGCGCGAACCTCCGCTGGTCTGGCATTGAGGGGGACGTAATCAAGATCAAGCGCGGGGTCTTGATCGGTCAGGTTGGCGGTGGGCGGCAACATGCCATTTCTTAGCGCTTGCACGCACACCACAAGTTCGGCCGCGCCGGCAGCGCAGATGAGATGGCCCAACATGCTTTTGACACTGCTCACCGGAACTTCTGGGGCGTGGTCACCAAACACACTTTTGATGGCCATGGTTTCGACGCGGTCGTTCTCACTGGTGCCGGTGCCGTGGGCTGAGATGTAATCGATGCCCGGCCCAGTTGAGGCTTGGGGATCAATGTTGGCTTCCTGCAACGCGGCCCGCATGGCCGCCGCGGCCAAAGCGCCTTCTGGGTGCATGTCGGTGATGCGGTACGCATCGGCGGTGGAGCCATAGCCCGCAATTTCCGCTAGCGGAGTGGCCCCGCGTGCCGCCGCATGTTCAGCCGATTCCAAAATGACGATCGCTGATCCTTCGCCCATCACAAAACCGCCCCGCGTGCGGCTGAACGGACGACTGGCGGCGGTTGGATCTTCGTTGGCGGTGGAGAGCGCGGTCAATCGGTTGAATCCAGTGACGCCAAGTTCATGCAGCATGGTGTGGGTGCCACCGGTCAGCATGAGGTCCGCTTCGCCGCGCCGAATCAAGTGGGTCGCTTCGCCGATGGACTGTGTTCCCGCCGCGCAAGCCGTCAGGCAGTTGGAGGTTGGTCCCCGCAAGTCGTACTCCAACGCCAAGTGGCGGGCGGGGGCGAATGGCTCTTGCTCGGCTTCGAACTCGCGAGAGTACGCCTGCTGGGCGGTCTTGCCCCAGGTGGGCCAGTTGTAAGCTTCGTCACGAACGCCGGACATGTGGGACTGGCAGGTGGCCACAAAGTCGAGGGGGCCTTCTCCCGCGCCGAGGTAGATGCCGCTGCGATTCGGGTTTGGAGGTGACTGGTCGAGTCCAGCCATGCGCCATGCTTCGGCGGCGGCGTGCAACGCGTAGGTGGTGTGTCGACCTGGGTGGCCGTGTTGCTCGGTGTCACGAACCGATTGCTTCCAATCGAAGCTGTCCGCAACTTGGCCGGCAATTCGGGTGGGGAAGGTTGAGGCATCAAATCGCGTGGTGGGTTTGATGCCCGATTGTCCGGAAATCAGAGCCGACCACACCGTGTCGAGATCTTGTCCCAAAGGGGTGATCCAACCCATGCCTGTGACCACAACTGGGCGTGTCATGCGCTTGCCTCCAGAACCAACGCGGCGTGCTGTCCGCCTTGACCCGTGACAAACGCCAAGACGCGTTGGGCTTGACTTTGTTTGATACGCAATACGGCAGAGCTGGCCACCAACGCGCCCAAGCCAGCGCCGCAGTTGCCGAAGATTTTGGCGGGGGTGGTGATGCGAGGGTCTTGCGTTGACCAACCAAGGATCAAAGCGATGGCGTGCTGTTCGGCTTGGTCGGAGTTCACGCCGGAAGCACTGGTGATCACTTCATCGATGTCTTGGGCCGAAACCCCCGCATCTTTCATCGCCCGTTCCATGACGGAGATGAACGAGGGGTCGTCTTTGGGCACGCCACCATCGCGGGTGCAGTGGGGCGATTGTCCTCCGGCGATACCGGTGACCCGGGCCAAGATGGTTGCTTTTCGGGCCGTGGCGTGTTCAAGAGATTCCACAATCAGCACCGCGCCGCCTTCGCCGGGGACAGCCCCCGTGCTTGAGAACGGCACGCCTTCTCCCAGGCGCTCCGACAAATGCTGTCTTAGCCGCTGCACCGGATGGATGCGATCTTCGGTACCGCCCGCAAGACAAGCATCCGCATCCCCGCGCTCGACAACTCGAGCGGCTTCGGTGATGGCGAGCATGCTTCCGGTTTCCCCGCAGGTCATGGTGTTGGATGGCCCCTGCGCCCCATGCACGATGGTGACGTGGCATGCGGGCATGTTGGGCAGATACTTCAGCATCCAAAGGGGGGTGAGGCGTTCCATGCCTTCGCTGCCCCAGCGTTGCACATCCACCACGCCCTCTGGCGCGGCAACGGTCATGGCGCCGCCCAACTCTTCGACATCCGCGGCAATCAGTCCAGCCCCAAGTTGGCACCCCAAACGCAGGGGATCGGGGATTGGCGTTTCGTCGGGATGGGTGGTGGTGGTGCGGAGGTCCGCATGTCGGATGGCCGAGTCGGTGGCGGCCAGGGCCGACTCAATGTCAGGACACATCACCTTGATGGCTTTGCGGTGGCTTTTGGGGACCAAGTCTCGAATTTTGAAACTGTCCGCCGGGATCTCACAGGACAACTCGGTAGCAAGACCCAGCCCTACGTTTTTGGTGGCGGGTTGCGCCAAAGGCTTGTCGGCTTGGAGTGCTGACGAAAGCGCGTCTGCCCCGAGCCCGAAGGCTCCGACAGGTCCGATCCCAGTGATAACCACGTTGTGAAGCGGCATGAACTCAAGATTCTACCTGCTGCGGGTTATTTCTTGCTGATTCGATTCGCCACCAAAAGCGCAATTTCAAGGGCTTGTTCGCGGTTCAGTCGAGGATCAACTTGTGACCGGTAGGCCCGTTCGAGGTCATCCTCAGAAAGGTTTCGGGCGCCCCCGGTGCACTCGGTGACGTCTTCGCCGGTCAATTCGAAATGCACACCACCGAAGTGGGTGCCCATGCGTTCATGCACGCCGATCGAGCGTTCGACTTCGCCAAGAATGTTATCGAAGTGGCGGGTTTTTCTTCCGGATGAGGTGGTGACCGTATTGCCGTGCATGGGATCGCATACCCAGACCACTTGCCGGCCATCGGCTTGCACGCATTCAATCAACCGTTCCAAACCTTCGTTGACGGATTGCACACCAAAGCGGTGCACCAATACCAATCGCCCTGGTTCGTCGTTGGGATGCAAGATGTCCATGATCCGGCGTAGTCGATCTGGCTCGGTGTCATCACCAATTTTGACCGCCACCGGATTTCGAATGGTGGCGAAGTAACGAACGTGCGCACCATCGGGGTCGTTGGTGCGTTTGCCGATCCAAGGCAAGTGGGTGGAAAGATTCCAAAGCCCATCGCGGCGGGGCACATCGCGGGTGAGCGCTGCTTCGGCTTCGAGGTGCAAACCCTCGTGGCTGGTGAAGAAATCAACACGATCGGTCTGTCCCAAGTGGCGGCCGGCAATGGTTTCCATGAAGGAAATGGAGTCTTGGATTTCTTCCACGATCTGTAGGTACCGGTCGGCGTTGGGGGAATCCGCCACGAATCCTAAGTTCCAGTATTCCGGGTGGTGCAAGTCTGCGAATCCGCCGTCGATCAATGAACGGATAAAATTCAACGTGAGCGCGGCACGCTCGTGTCCCTTTACCAAGCGCCAAGGGTTGGGGGTGCGGTCTTCGGGGGTAAAGGCCGGGCCATTCACATTGTCACCGCGGTAACAGGGCAGTTCGACGCCGTCTTTGGTTTCGGTGTCTTTGGATCTGGGTTTGGCATATTGACCCGCGAAGCGGCCCACTCGGACCACCGGTCGCCGGGTGCCGTGCACCATGACCAGAGACATTTGCAGCAGCACCTTGAGCTTGCCGGCAATGGCGTCAGAACAGCATTCGTCGAACGACTCCGCACAATCTCCACCTTGCAAGAGGAGCCGCTTGCCGCTCGCGGCTTCCGCCAACTGGGATTTGAGGGCTTCGATTTCCCAACTGGTCACCAGAGGCGGCAAAGCACGAAGTCGAGCCACTGCCGCTTGGAGCTCCTCCTGATTTGGGTAGGTCGGCTGTTGAAGGGCCGGGAAGTCTCGCCAGTCTGACTGCGTCATCGTGATTCCTCTATCGGCTTCTGGGCATTGCGACCCAAGTGGCACTTTGGTTTGCGCTCAAGATCTTCCCGGTGTTCCCAAGTGGCCCCGCCCGGATTCGAACCGGGACTGGCACGGACCTAAACCGTGTGCCTCTACCAATTGGGCTACGGGACCAACAATCGGGCTGTAGCAGCCAGTCTTGGCATGTAAACTTATATACGAAATGAGTTTACATGACGAAAGGGTGCTGGATGAACCCGAATTTTTAACCATCATACGGTCGCATTTTGGAGTCGGTGTTGCTGCGCGGCCCGATAGTCCAGAAGTATGAAACGGCGAAACACATGGCGCCCTTGGCTCGATCCGGTGGGTTTGGTGGCGCGATTGCTTCTGGCAGTGATCGCCTTGTCCACGGCCGTCGAGGTCTTGGAGGCCACCACCTCGTTGCGTGAAGAACGTTTGTCGTTCCTCGGCATCAACGCCGTGGGCGAGCTCGACTTGATCTTGGGTCTATTCATGCTGGTGGCTGGCACCTTGGTCTTGGCTGGGCTTTGGACTCGAGCTGCGGTGCTTGGGGTGTTGTTGACGTGGTGGCCGAGCTTTCTTGTGCCAGAAGACGGATCCGATTGGATCGCGACTTTGGCGGTTGGAGGGTTGGCGATCCATTTGCTGCAGCGGGGTGCCGATCGATTCAGTATTGATTGGGCCTTGGAGACCCCCCAAGACCAGCCTTCGATTTTGCGTCAGCCATGCACGGTCGATGCACAGGATGATTTGGTGTAATTCAGAGTTAATGGGTTCCGCATCTCCCCGAAGTGCCAGGTTCTGAAGAACTTCTTCGTCAACAAAAGCGTGGTGCCAGTCAGGCGGTAGGCTTTGGACTCGATGTCTGAGGCGCTTTGCGACGAAAGATCTTCCGCCATGTCGGATGACATGGAAGCCACCCTTGGTGAACTCCGTCGAGAAGCCAAGATCCGTCAAACCCTGCCGTGGTTCTTGTCGGCCTTGTTGCATGGCTTGGTGGTCTTGGCTGGTTTTTGGATGACCTTTTTGGTGATTCAAGGCGAAGACGAGCCTCGTCCGGTTGCGGTTCGTTCGGACTTTGAAGCGTTGGCCTTTGCCCCAGTTCGCATGCCTCTCGAGAGTGTGGACGTGACCGCGTCACGCTCAGCGAGCCTGAAGCCACCAACTTTCGACCTTCCTCTTCCCGAACTTGAAGCGTCTTCTCTTCCAGCATCTGCTTCTTTGGCACCATCGGTGCTGGCTTCCCCTTCAACTTTAGATCGGGGGGAGAACGCATCCTTTCTCGGCGTTTCAGGCAGCGATGTCCAACGTGTGGTGTATTGCATTGATGCTTCTGGATCCATGATTCGGTCGTTGCCCATGGTGTTGGAGCATTTGGGGCGATCGATGACGCAGCTTGCACCACCTCAGCGGTTTTCGGTGGTCTTTTTCCAAGACAACGACGCTGTCCCCATGCCCGAATTTGCCACGTTGCCATTGGCCACTGCAGATCAGAAGCGTGCGGTCATTCGGTGGATGCACCGAGAGATTGTGCCCCGTGGACGCTCCAATCCCCTGCGTGCTTTGGAGCTGTCCTTAGCACTGCAACCCGATGTGATTTTCTTACTCAGTGAAAATATCACCGGGGCGGGTCCTTTTGAAATAGAAGCCAAACGCTTGCTGACCGCGCTGGACAGTCAAAATCCCGTTCTGCCGGGTGGGACTCGAGGCACAGCAATCAAGTGCATTCAGTTTTTAGAAGAGGATGTCTTGGGTGTGTTGCGACAAATCGCAGAGGTTCACGGTGGACCCGATGGTTACAACTTTGTGGAGCGAGACATGGCAGGTCGGTTGCATTCCCGACAAGATGGAATGGAGAACGAAAAGGGTGATTGACATGGGAATCCGAAGGGCTTGGGTGATGGTGGGTGTACTTGGTCTGACGCTTGGTTTGCTGGTGGGCCCAGCCGAAGCAAGTCAGGAACCTGCATCTTCTTCACGCTCGTTTGCCGATGCTTTTTTTGTTTCGACTCGGGCCATGCCAGATGGGCAGCGCAGCGTCGAATGGCTGGGCACCGGTATCATCTGGCTGTTGATTGCCGCCAGTGCGGCCAGTCTGGGGGCGACTCTTTATTTTGTCTGGAGCACCCAATCCAGCGCTTTGATTCCCAGACAGAGCCGCGGGCCGGTCTCTCGTTTTTTGGCTACGGGCGGGTATCGCAAGGCCATCAGAGTTGCTGCGGAGGACCACAGCTTCTTCGGCACCGTGCTTCATACGACACTTCTGACGGCACCCAAAGGTCATGCCGCCATGGTGATGGTGATGGAAGACGCCGCTGATGAAGAAACAGCCAGGCGGTTGCGAAAGGTGGACTTCCTGAACTTGGTGGGTCAGCTGGCGCCGATGGCGGGTTTGTTTGGCACTGTCTACGGCATGATTTTGGCGTTTCAATCCATCGTCTCGGCGGGGGGGAACGCCGACCCAGTGATGCTGGCGGGTGGCATTGGTACCGCTTTGGTCACCACCTTTTGGGGATTGGTGGTCGCGATTCCAGCCTTGATGGGTTACGCGGTCATTCGCAACCGAATCCTTAACTCGTCGGAAGCTGTCGTTGCAGAAGTGACCAAGTTGATCCGGCCATTCGACCCCGACCTCCGGAAGTCTTCGGCTCCAACGGCCAAACCCGCATCCGGCTTTGAACCGTCGGGAGACTCCACCTCTGAACCATCTATCAAAACACAGCGAAATGCAACGATGGCTGGAGACTGATGTCAACCTTGATCCACACCAGACGCAAGCATGCGCCGACGCAAGTTGAGTCCAACTTGACTTCCATGATCGATGTGGTTTTTTTGTTGATTGTCTTCTTCGTTTTGGTGTCTCAAGTGGTCAGCCGTGAAGCGGAGCCCTTGGATTTGCCTGAGGTTCCGGACGCGGCGGCAGCGGTTGCTGGGGAAGAATCCCGGTTGGTGGTCAACGTTTTGTCAGATGTTGATCAACCTGGCGTTGGTCTCCGCGCCATGGTGTTGGGCCAACCTTTCTCCATCGATGCCGAGGGTTGTCAGTTGTTGGCCAAGAGGGTTGCGGTTGATTTGGAGCAGCATCCTGATTTGGCCATCCATTTGCGTGCGGACCGTGAGGTTCACTTTGAATGGATTCAGCCCATTCTCGACGCATTGCGTTCGGCCAGTGCTCGTGTGGACGGTGCTGAAGCCAAAGTGCACTTGGTCCTTCTGGATTCTGCATCCTGATGGCTCCTGTTGAAACGAGTCAGTGCGTACCTGAAGCAGCACGTTTCGAAACGCGGCGGGCTCAACGTCGAAGCGAACGGAAGCTCAGCCGACGGTCGAGTTGGAGACCCACGCTCAACCTCACTTCGATGATCGATGTGGTGTTTTTGTTGCTGGTGTATTTCATGGTTGCCACTGAATTCAAGCAAGCTGAAGTCATCGAACGTCTTGATTTGCCCAACCGATTGGGCGCGGGTGTGTCGGACCCCTTTGAGGTCCCGGATCATCCAGTCGTGATTACGGTGACTTCCCAAGACACAGATTCCCGACGCGCCACGGTGGCGGCCGGATTTACCATTGGGGTCGAAGGTTCATTTCCTCAGCCAACCACCCCCGAATCGCTCACCATGTTGCTGTCGGAACGCCGGATGGGGGGTACTGGGGGTCGTGGGCTTTGGCCCGAAAACCATCCGATTGTTCTCCGGCCCGCTCTAGGAACAGATTGGGAACATGTGGTGCGCACGTTTGATGCCACAGCTCGAGCTGGCTACAACAACATTTCGTTGAAATCAAATGAGGGTTGATCATGCATTTTCCAAAGTGGTGGAGCGAGTCAATCGTGCTTGACATTAATGTGAATCGAATTTTCAATTTTCACCTGACCACCACGTTGGTTGTGCTGGCGTGCTTTGGTCCCAGCAAATCGGTCCATGCAGGATGGGTGGTGCCCGAGGAGCTTGCTGATTTGGACCGAAAGGTCGCTCAAGCCGACCCTCAAGAGGCGATGGCTCTTCGTCGCGAACGCATCATTTGGCGTGAGCAGCATCTTGACCCCACTTCCACATCGGCGCGGGTGGCTCTGGATCATGCCGAAGATGTCCTCTTGGTTCATCTTCGTTCGGGATCGAACGCGTTTCGCCAACTTTGGACCTGGCCCCTGGTTGTGCCCGAGCAACGTCAAACCATCCACGCTTGGGTTCGCGTTTTGGACCAATGGAGTGCGGCCGGAATGGCTGCGCTGGACCAAGAAATCGCAGCGTTGGAACAGAGTCCAGATTTCGGCACCGATCCCGTTCTTCGTTTGGACCGATCGAATCTGGTTTGGCGTGAGCGTGACCACCGCGGTCCATGGTTGAGGTTCTTGGCGCTTAGTCACCTCATTCAATTGGACCGTGTTGAGGATCTTCCGATTGCACCCCGCGATATTCGTTTTGAGGAAGCGACACCGCAGGATGTGATGCGTCGTGAAGCCGCGATGTGGAGCACACGTCTCAAAAGCCAATTGCGGCGTTCCAATCCGGGGGCGATCCAGCAGGATTTGGTTTTGTCACCATCCGCGATCGCCTTGTTTGAGTTGCATGAGGCCATTTTTCAGAACACCGCCAACCGGTCGATTGACACTTTGGATCGGCATACCTTGGATTCACGATCGCTTGAATTGTTGACTCCTCCGGAACAGCAGTTGTTCCAATGGCTTTCGGGAGAATTTCATTTTCAAGAAGAACCACCTTGGTCTTGTTTCGATTGGGCCAATTTGAATGTTCTGCAGGCGATGATGAACGCACCCCTCTCGGCGGAAGGGTTGAGCAACAGCATCAAACCTTGGTTTCGAATCCGAGGTCATCTTCGCGGAACTGGACCAGATTGGTCTGGTTTGGTGGGAACCCGCATCGCTCGCTTGTGGCGTTGCTGGGAGGATTCACCACGTTCGGATTGGTTGGCAGAGCATGCTCCACCTTGCGGCTTGGTTGCGATAGCCTCCGAATTGGCCCGAATTGATCCCAAACGATCGACCGATCTCTACGAACGAGCCATGCGCCAAGCCAATACCGAGGGCACGGACCTCTCCCCGTTTATCCGAGCCTCATACGCCCTTGGAGCGCAAGCATTCCAGGCCCAGGACATGGGCCGAGCCATCACGATGTTCCGGCAAGCCGCGTTCGGCGCTCCGGTTGGGAAGGAGCCGGACCTCAATGTGCTGCCTCCAATTCCTTCGCAGTGGGGTGGCATCACTCGATTGCTCCAAGCGTGTGCGGAGGTGGCGGCTCCCGAATCTGAGATCGTGCCACCAGAATTGCTGCGTTCCCTCGAACCCATGCTGAACACGACCGAGGATGACTTGTACATGGCTCGATGCTGGGTGGGTCTTGGTGATGAAGGTCGAGCCCAGCCATTCGTGGAGCGCGCCCTTGGGGATGATCCCGACTCAGTGGAGGTGCACACGGCCGTTTTGGCGATGGAGCGTCAGAAAGTCGCCCGGTCGACTCCCGAACAACAACTCACCAAAGCGCGTGCGGCTCGGTCAAGACTGGACGCTTTCAAGGCTTCGTTCCTGAAGCCAAAAGACCTCGAAGCACCAGCGAACCCAGTCCTCGCCGGTGAGTATCGACTGACCACCGTCGAAGTGTCCTTGGCGCTGGATGGCCCTCGATCTGCCCAACGGGCGTTCCGACAAGAGCCATGGCCGAGCGTGCTGGATGAAAGCATGTTGGGTGAGCGGGTTGCCCTGGAAGCTAAGGTTGCCGCAGCGTTGGGGGTCTCCATGTCTGGGGGTTTGTGGGACCAATTGGAACGCGACCCCGAGCAGATGGCACCGGTGATGGCGGGCATGCTTCGAGACCAGTTGTCCATGGCCAATCGGTTGCGGCAAACATCGGCTGCTGAAGCCAACCAGAGTGCGTCACGCGCGACGCTTAAAGAGACCCTCCAAGCCTTCTCACGATGGTTGCTTGCCGAGGAGGATCCCTCGGCCGCTTGGTTGGAATTGGTGGCGGATGCTTGGCTCTTCTTGGGCGACCACAAAACCGCTCTGTCGGTGTATGAGCAATTGCTTGATCTTCAGTCTGACGCAGCGCCTTGGCTTTTGGGTCAAGCGCAGTGTCAACTGAATTTGGCCGGGTCCGACCGCGACCAACTGGTGGACCCGATGGCAACATTCCGTCGGCTCGCTTTGGCCACGTCTCCTCAGAAATTGCCCAAGGTGTACTGGTCTTGCCAAGTGGGCATGCTTGAAATTTTGCAACGTATTGGGACGCCACCATCAGAATTGTGGTCACGTGTGGAACGACTCCGATCTGCCTCGCCAGATCTTGGTGGGGTTTGGTTCCGTCCCCAGTTTGAAGCTTTCCAGCAGCCGAACTGAATCGACTGATGTGGTTGTGAACCGCCGTTGGCGGAATGAATGCCCGGTCGCGGCTTGGGGGTGCGCAAGAATCGCCGGTTGGAATCGATTCCGTTTGTTCCGTTCGTACAGCTTGCCCCACCGGTTCCGAAACATTTCAGCTTCTGCATTTGACAGCGCAACTTCCTTTCCCGATTGGTTTGTGTGGCG
>CALDQF010000492.1 GCA_937911845.1 uncultured Phycisphaera sp.
ATGTCGCGCGGCTGGGTTTTGGTTGTTTGGACCTTGATGTCGATCAGTGCAGTGGCCGAGGGCCCGCGGGGAAGGCCCGTCATTGACTCCACTTTTGGCTTCAACATCATCCTGACCGACCTGCACACTCGTTTGAGAGGGGTCTCCCTTTCCTGGGATGGCGGCGATCCGTACGGGAGCCAGCCGAAGGCCATTCCGACGCCCGCACAACTGCAGCGTCTTTCCGACACCTTTGGATTGAACACCATCCACGTTTACCTGGAAGGCAATGCTTCGCAAAACCCCAATCCGGTCGGGGTGAATGTGTCGGATGCCGATGCGTTGGTGGCGGCCACTCGAGAGGCCGGGCTGTATTTAATTTTGACCATTGGATGCAATGGCGAGAATGGTTCTATCTACAGCATGGATTTCGCGCGGGACTTTTGGTCCATCTACGCCACGAGATACAAAGATGAATCGCATGTCATCTTTGAAGCGCACAATGAACCGGCGTTGTACACCCCAAGCCAGTGGACGGTGCAAGATTGGAGTCGACAAGTTGAGCTGTACCACCACATTCGGGACCGAGCGCCCGACTCTCTGATTCTTTTGGGGTCATTCATGGGATTTGCCGGGGATCCGACTTATGGCATCAATCTTCTTGAAGCCAACGGAGTAACTTGGGACAACTGCGCGCTGGCGCACCATGGCTACGAGAGCAAGGCCGGCATTGAGTCCACCATCGAGTCGGTGCAGTCTGGACCGAATGGTCCTGCCTTGCTGAATACGGAATTTTGGCCCGGGGATACGGAGGGTCAGGGCTTTAACAGTATGTACGAGAGCCATCTCAATGGATGGATGCAATTCCAATGGTTGGGTGCCCAAGACGCTGATCTCAATTTGTTCCGGGCCAAAATTACCCAAGCGGGAACGATCTGGACGCCCGATGCCCCGGAAGCCATTTGGCCTGCAAAAGGCGCACCGGAGTTTCCGAACGAAAGTGAAGAGTTTGGTTTGTACCAACGGGGGGCGGAACGTTTTGTCAGGGTGAGTCCAACCAATTTTTCCGAGTTGACGGCAGATCTCCCGCTGTACACCGGAGGTGCCACAAGTGGTGGCTTCTTTTTCGAACGTCTTGACGGCCCGTATGGTCGGCTGCGTTTGCCGGGGAACGCCTACGTGGAAGTTGAAGACGAAAGCACCAGTCTTACTGTGGGTACTGCAGATCCCGAACAAGCCGAAGTGTTTGAATGGATCCAAAGGCCAAACAGGGATGTGATTTTGCGCTCAGCAGCGCGCAGCGGACACCTTTTGCGTTGGCAACCTGGTACGAATCGGCTGTATGCCGACGCCGATGATGGATCAGATCCATGCTCGCATTTTGTGGTGGTTCGTACGCCGGGAGTGGTCCCAGACCCAGTGGTTGGCTTTCCCTACCACGGTGTGCCTGCTCAGCTTCCCGGTCGGTGGGAGGCTGAAGATTTTGATCTTGGGGGAGTTGGGGTCAGCTATGCCGATCAAGATGCATCCAACAACGGAGGGGCGTATCGACCACTTGAATCGGTGGACATTCAACCCACCTCCGATCAGGGCAGCGGTTTCAATGTCGGCTGGATCGAACCGAACGAATGGATGTCGTACACCATCGAAAATCCGTACGAGCACGCAATATCTGGTGTGATTCGTGTTCGGGTCGCCACCAACCAAACTGGGGCAACGGTGGGCTTGAACTTTGATGGTGATGACCCGCTGGGAGATATCGTTCTGCCCTCGACCGGGGGATATCAGAATTGGATCACGGTCAACCGGCCGATCACGATCGAGACCGGTGTCCGGATCATGCGCTTTGAAAACCGTGGTTCGGTGTCGTTCAACCTGAACTGGTTTGAATTTTCTTGCGACACATCAGGCTGCCAAACGGAACCCGAATGCCCTTGTTTGGATATGGGTGATTTGGATTGTGATGGTCAGGTGGGATTCTCAGATGCGCTTTCGGTGCTGAACGACTGGGGTTTGTTTTCGAGGGAACGTGACGCAAGGCCCAGATCATCAAACGGAGGTGGCGCGATACGAGCTGGTACTCGCAGATCGTGGAGGAGAGTGGCGAGCCAACCATCCACTGTTCGAACGCTGGCTGGCTGACGCCAACTTTGACGTTGATGGTCGTCAGCACTCGCCGCTGAAAGGCGCGGCAAAACTCCCGCCGCCGCGCCAGTTAATTCACTCGGCGAAGGAATAGCTCAGATGCACTAGAGCTCCATTTACCGACTTTGCATCGATCAGGCGTAGTGCATGGCGACCGTCCACCCGGTCAAAAAGCCCCTTCCCGCCGCCGGCGAGCAGTGGATGCACAATGAGGTGCACTTCATCAACCAGCCCAGCATTGATCAGCGTCGATGTGACCTGAGCCCCGCCGACAAGATAAATATCCCTGCCCGGCTCCCGCTTGAGCTCCGCAATCTCGTCTATGGAGCGCAGAAATCGGGTATTGGGCCATAGCGCGGACTTGAGGGTCGAGCTCAGGACATAGTGAGGCATGCCCGGTATGAGCTTGGCCCATTCGACCTCTTCATCCGTCGGCAGTTCACCGGTCATCGGCAGGGGCTC
>CALDQF010000493.1 GCA_937911845.1 uncultured Phycisphaera sp.
CCCGAAAGGACCTGGACCAACCCTCCGCAGCCGCTTTGTCAAAGGCCAGGGCATTCCCGCTTTGGTGGGCGTCCATCAAACCGGTGACGCCGACGCCGAACAGCACCTGCACCGCTGGGGAACCGGGATTGGCTGCGCCCGGGCCGCTTTGATCCCTTCTTCGTTTGCTGAAGAATGCGAGACCGACCTCTTTGGTGAACAAGCCATCCTGTGTGGCGGCATCTTGGCGCTGATGCGGGCCTCTTTCGAAACCTTGCAAGACGCCGGCTACTCCGATGAAGTGGCTTACATCGAGTGCATTCACGAACTGAAACAGGTGGTGGACCTGCTGTACGCCCAAGGCCCTGCCGCCATGCACAAAGCCATCAGCAATACCGCGGAGTTTGGAGCCTTCGTGGCGGCAGAGCAGTTGGATTCCAAAGAACTCCGAGGCCAACTCCAATCCCTGCTGCACGACATTCAAAGTGGTGCCTTTGCCCAACGCTTTGCTGAAGATGCTGAGGCTGGGCACCCTTGGTTCAATGCCAAAAGATCAGCTCACGATGATCATGCCATTGAAGCCGCCAGCGCAAAGGTTCGCCAAACCATGCCCTGGCTGGAGAACGACACATGACTTTGCTGGACGCCGCTATCTTGGGATTGGTCGAAGGCATTACGGAGTACTTGCCGGTTTCCAGCACCGGCCACCTCATCTTGACCTCAGCGTTGCTGGGTTTGGATGGAGCTGGAATCGACGCCTTCAACATTGTGATCCAAGGTGGCGCCATCTTGGCAGTACTCGGCTTGTACCGGGTGCGTGTGTTGGGGATGGCCAAAGGTTTAATCGGTCAAAACCCAGAAGGACGACGACTTCTGGTGCGACTGCTGATCGCCTTCGCTCCGGCCGCCCTCTTGGGGCCCCTCTTGGACGACACCATCGAAGCAACGCTCTTCCAACCCGTACCGGTGTTGGCTGCATTGGGGATCGGTGGTGTCATCATGCTGAAGTTGGGCAAAGGACGCGCCGACCCTTCTGACACCGACCCTGCCGATCTTCCGCTTCGCGCTGCGCTACTAATCGGCTTGGCCCAGTGCATTGCCATGTGGCCTGGCACCAGCCGTTCCATGGTGACTTTGGCCGCCGGGGTCGCGTTGGGATTGCGTCCAGCTCGGGCGGCCGAGTTTTCGTTCTTGCTCGGACTCCCCACGTTGGGAGGGGCCTGCGTCTACAAGTTGCTGAAAGATGGAGACACCGTACTCGCCTTAGGCACCCCATCTTTGCTGGTGGGCATGGTGGTGGCCACCGTGAGCGCGGCCTTTGCCGTTCGTTGGCTTGTTGGCTTCCTCACAAATCGAGGGTTGGCTCCGTTCGGGTGGTATCGGCTTGGGTTGACCGTGGTCGTGGCCACCGCTTGGGCCAGCGGATGGATTGAATTGGGCGCGTCGCCTGCCGACGCCACGACAGCGCCTTAAACGCCTCAGCCCCCTGTCGCCTGCTCGGCAGACTCCACAACATTCCGAAGCAGCATGGCCACCGTCACCGGTCCTACTCCACCCGGAACGGGTGAAATGGCTCCGGCCACCTCAGCAACTTCCGTGGTCTCGACGTCCCCCACCACGTGGGATTTACCATCGGGACCTTGGATGCGGTTGATGCCGACATCAATCACGGTCGCCCCCGGCTTGATCCATTCCGGGGTCACCAAACCGGGGACTCCGGCTGCTGAAATCACCACGTCACACGTCCGTGCCAAATCAGGCAAGTCTTTGGTGAACCGGTTGACGCTGAAAACCGTGGCTTCGGATCGCATCAACAACAACGCAATCGGTTTTCCCACGATGTTGGATTGGCCAACCACGAGGCACCGCACGCCACACAAATCGACGCCGCGGCGTTCCAGCATGTGACGAACCGCCAGAGCGGTACAAGGCACCAGCGAACGCCGGCCGAAGACCGCGTTGCCGATGTTGGCAGGATTGACGCCTTCGACATCTTTGTGAGGATCAATGGCCGCTTGGATCCGTTCCGGTTCCACCCCCTCAGGCAGGGGCAAAAACATCATCATGGCATGGACCTGGGGATCGGCGTTCAGTCCTTGGATGCAGGCAAACACGGTGGCTTCATCCGCATCTTGAGGGATGGTGTGCAGGTGAAACTTGATGCCCAATTGCTCTGCCCCCGCCCGTTGCCGCTGGGCGTAGATTTCGGCCCCCGCATCACCCTCGGTCAGGATGGCGTCCAAGCGAACTTGGCGACCTTGCGCGGCCAAAGAGGCCACACGATCTCCCAGAACCCGGCGTTCTTCGGCCGCCAAAGCCCGTCCATCGATCATGTTGGCCATTCCACCAGTCATGGGCGAAGGAAGATTACTCGCGGACGCGGTACTGTGTCCCGATGTCCACAAATCGCGACCTGCTCCTCGTTTCAGTTGGAAACACATCGATCACTGCGGCCCCCGCTCCCGGAGGCGTTCTTGAAGGGATGGAACGCATCAAACACAGCCCGGAAGCGGCCGACCGACTCATCGAAATCGCGGGAAAGCTCGATGCCGAAGCCACGGTGGTGCTGGCCGGGGTACATGCCGAAGAGACCCAACGGCTGGCGGCAGAACTGTCCAAGCTGGCGGGGCCCCAACTGCGTATTGAAGATGATCTGGCCGCGCCCATCGGGCGACAACTCGTCGAAGGTGCCACCCCGGGGGTGGACCGTCTTCTGGCGGCGGCCGGGGCTTGGGCTCTGACCAAGCAGGCCGTCATCATCGTGGATGCCGGGACCGCCATCACGGTCGATTTTGTGGATGGCGAAGGAACCTTCCACGGCGGCGCGATCGCCCCAGGACTGGGCCTGATGTTGCATGCGTTGTCAGAAGGGACCGATGCCCTTCCCAGCATCGCTTTTCAATCTCCGAGTGACGACGAACCCTTTGGCGCGGACACCGAATCCGCCATGCGTCTGGGAGTGCTTTTGGCAGCACGAGGATTGATCAGCCAAGCGATCGAACGGTACGCCTTGGCGTATGGCGCGTGGCCCAAAGTCCTCGCCACCGGAGGAGACGCCGCGGCCCTGCTCGACGGCGTTGAAATTGTGGACCGGATGGTTCCAGATTTGGCGCTCCGCGGAATGCTGGAAGCCGTTCAACAAGCTGAGGCCGCAGAAGACGAATGAATACGGTAAGCGTCCGGACCCCACGCACAGCCGGTGCCATCGGGCTGGTGGAAGTGGTCGGCGACCTCGATGCTCTGCTGACGCCCATCCTGGGACGCCAACCGGCACCTGTCGGACAGTTGCGCCGTGAATCCTTCGGGGACTTCGACGATGGATTGGTGTACCGGTTCGCGGAAGATGGTGCGTTCTGCTTTCCCCATGCCGGCCCCATGGTGGTGAGGATGTTGGTCGAAGCATTGATCGCTCAAGGTGCCGACACCACGCAACATGCGGCTACCTTTCCGGAAGCAGCCTGCCCAACAGAGTCGTTGCTGCTGGCCACACTCGCGCACGCGACCAGTCCGGCCGCCGTGGAATTGCTGCTGACCCGTGGCGTCCGCCGTGACGACGCCGCTCTTCCGAGCCCCCAAGACCTCGAACGCTCACGGCGACTTGATGTCCTGCTGTCCCCACCCACGGTGGCCATCTTCGGACCACCCAACGCAGGAAAGAGCACCCTTTTCAATGCACTGGCGGACCAACAACTCGCCCTCGTTGATGATGTGGCCGGAACAACCCGAGATCATTTGGAACAACAATGGCTGGCCGATGGCTTGGTGGTTCGGCTGGTGGACACCGCCGGAGTTCGAGAGAGTTCTGGACTCGAAGCCAACGCCATTCGCCACCAGTCCGAGCTGTTTCGGAACGCTGACTTGGTTCTTTTGGTGGCCAATCCAGACCAAGCATTTCTGCCCGCACCCCCAGACAACCTGACTCTCAAGGTTGGGCTGCAAAGCGACCGGGGCATCCATCCCGAGAGTGAACTCTCACTGAGTGTGCCTCGAGAAGAGACCTTTCAAGAACTGGCCGTAGCCATTCGGAAGCGATTGCTTCGCGACGAAGATCTGCAGCACCAAGGGCCGTGGTGGTACCCCGCGGTTCGAGCCACCAGAGGTCTCTGATCAGCCGAGACCCGCCACTGCGCTGGTGCCACAGTCGACACGAATGATCTGGCCGGTCACGCCACGCCCCATATCCGAAAGCAGGTACCGGGCGGTCTCGCCCACGTCTTGACCGGTCACGTTGCGACGCAAGGGTCCGTGCTCTTCGATGTTTGCGAGTATCGAGCTGAAGCCGCCCACAGCCATCGCGCTCAAAGTTTTGAGCGGCCCGCCAGAAATGCTGTTCACACGAATGTCATTGGGGCCCAGCTCGGCAGCGAGGTACCGAGTCGCACTTTCCAGCGCGGCTTTGGCAACTCCCATGACGTTGTATCCCGGCACGGCCCGCTCGGCACCGTAGTACGAAAGCGACAAAATCGACCCCCCATTGGTCATCAGTGGTTTGGCCCGGTTCGCCATGGCAATTTTGGTGAACGCGCTGATATCACAGGCTTGCGTAAAGACTGCTCGCGGCGTCTCGGTGAACCGACCTTCCTTGAGGTAATCCTTGTCCGCAAACGCAATGGAGTGAACCAGGACGTCAAGACGATCGAAATCATCGCCCACCTTGGCGAAGACGGTATCCAGATCGTCATCCGATGCCGCGTCGAGTGGCATCAACCAAGGATCTTCAATACCCAGGGCGTCCACCGCCTTACGCACACGCCGTTCCATTTTTTCTCCGGGCAAATGCGTGAACAGAAGATTGGCTCCTGCTTCTTTCAAGCTTTTGGCAATGTGAAAAGCGTATGAGTGCTCATTGGCGATGCCCACCACCAGAGCGTTGGTGCCGGTCATGTCCGCGGGATTTCGTTGATCAGTCATGGTGATCAATTGTACTTGGAGCGGGCATCTCGAAGCGAACGACCCCATCGCCAAGATTGGCTCCGATCAAATCCGCCACATCGGGATTTTTTACCGAGGCCACACGGAGCACTGGAAGGTCAAACGAAGCCGTCCAGTTGCTCTCCAGTCCTCGCCCCATGCCGCAAAACACCAGCAAGCCCGCATCTTGGGTCACGTTGGCCAAGGCCACCGAGATGTTGGACAAATCAAGCAATGGCATCGATGAGCCCGTGTTCACAATGCCTTGCTCCAACTCACCAAAAATGACGTCCACCTGAGCGGCCCGGGCGATGAGCTCCCGGAGATCATGCACCTGGACATCATTCAGCGCGGGTCCATCGTTGGCCGCAAGACGAACCTCACGCCCCAATCGAAGCAACTCCCGCGCGAAAGAAAAAGCCCCAAAAATAGTGTCCGGCCCGGCGTTGTCGAGCAGCATCACCACCGGGGAATCGTCGAGGACCATCGCTTCTACGAAAGCTTCTACGTCATCCCAGCGCCATGGGCGTTCTGGGACACGCTCGTGCCCCTGCAGAACATTACCACCCGCAGCCCGCCAAGCTTCAACCAACTCGACGGTGCCCATGTCAAACCAATTGCCAGCGAGCATCTCTCGGAAGACCAAAGCCCACCGCTGGTCAGCCGGTGCGGCGTCGAGACGATGGAGCACCTCAGGGAGCGCATCGAAGGCTGCGTCGTTGGCCGTACTCTTTAAGTCGGCATATGCATCGGGCAACCCTGCCGCCTGCAGACCGGCTTGACGGGCAAGATCAAGGTCGATGGTGTCGAACCTGCCCTCGCCATCCAAGATCGCTTCCAGCACGGACTCCATGGCCGCCACCCCAGCCCCCATTCGATCTGGGTCAGTCAGGCCTCCACACTCGAAATGGGTGCGGAGGGAATCTCGAAAGACGTTCAGCCAGTACATCTGCGAAGCGGGGTGAGCACGAAGATCTCGATCGCAACGGACGTATGGATTCGAGGTCAGCCGAGGCAGCCGAACGGTGGCGTCAGATTGGTTGGTCATTGCTTTTATTAAAAATGCAACCAGCCATGAGGCTGATTGCATATTTGAGATCAGTGGCGTTGACGAAGAATGTCAACCCGGTGCAGATCAGTCGGTCACGACCGAGATTTCAACCCGGCGGCTGGTGGACTTCGACGACTTGGGATCGTTCGGGCCGTAGGAGCACACTTCAATGCTGGACTCCGGCACGCCGCGGCTCACCAAGTACTTCATGACGGCGTAGGCACGCTCGAAGCCAAGGTGGTGGTTGCTCTTGTGGCCACTCTTCTTGATGGGATCGATGTCGGTGTGACCAACAATCCGGATGGTCTGACCGGAGAACTCGCCTTTCAACTGGTCGGCCACACCGTTCAGAGAAGATTTGGCAGAATTCTTCAACATGGAACGTCCGCTGGAGAAGAGGAAGTCACCTTCCACGTTCGCGGTCACCACACCACCAGCTTCGTATTCGGTGGTCACACCAGCCAGGCCTCCGAAGGGATCGAGGCCATCTTCGCTTGGTGTGAAGGTGGACGAAGCCAGCTGTTCTTCGAGATCAGCACTCATGGACTCGCAGTTCATCAACTGACCTTCCAAAGATGAGATGGCATCGTCTTTCATGGTGAGTTCACCACGAAGGGCCAAATTTTCTTCTTCGTAACGAGCCATCATTTCTTCATTGGTCTTGCATCCAGCAAGGAGGGCAGAAGCGGCACAGAACAGCAGAACAGGGCGGATATTGAACATAATTATTCCTTCTTGGATTGCGAGAATATCGCGCCCCGCAGGCTTTTGCCGTGGTGTGGACAACTTCACTGCGGCCAAGGCAAGACTTCACCAAACCACGCTTCCCATGCGGCTTGGATCGGCCGGTATCCCAAGACCACCGCCATGGTGGCAATGGCCAAATGCGGACCGAACGGCATGGGCGGCAACTCCCCCGACCAGCGTCCGCGGCATTTTTGGACCACCGCCAAGCCGCTCAACCAACACAGGGCAACAAATGGGGCCAAAGCGAAGGCAAGAAGGGGGGCAAACCAGCCCAACAACGCCCCAGCCCCACCCATGAGATGCACATCCCCGAGCCCCATGGCTTCTTGTCCAAGCCAGAGTGTTCCGGCAATTCGAACCAACCACACCACTGCCGCTCCCGAAGCCCAACCGATCACCCCCGATGACGCCGCCGCCAGCCAAACCGGGGGATCCCCCGAATGCTGGAATGATTGCGTCAGGAGGCCGCCGATCGCGAAGCCCGCAACGATGACCGAGCAGAACACCAGTTCCTTGCCCATCTCCCGCCGGGCATGCGGGTATTCCGCCAAGACAGCCCCGTCCTCAACGTACTCGTCGTAATCGGCAAAGGAGGTCGGGAGCACGCCACGCCACAACAACCCATTCGCCAAAAGCGCGCTCAAAGCCCCTCCCATGGCGGAACCTACCCCGACCCATCCGGGCAGAGGAACGGGAAGCAGTCGTCCACCAATTGGCCGTGCCTCGACCAGCCCCTGGGCCAACAAGAACAAAGGCATGCTCAGCGCAAGAGCCGTGGTAATCCACATGGGAATGTGGTACGTGCGGAAGTCAATGACTCCCGCAGCAAAGAAGCCCGACATCAGCGCGAGCACACCCAGAAAAAAGAACGCCCCCTCGCGACCACCGGTGGCCTCGAGCCATGGATCCATGGTCCCTCCGCAATCCAAGGGATCGAAGGCGAGTTGGTACACGCCGACAAAGGCGAAGGCGACCCCCCACTCCATCAGCACATAACGAAGAGGAATGGAGAGCCGACATTGACGGCATCGTCCTCGCAAGAGCAGCCAACCCAGCAAAGGCAGATTCTCACGACCAAAGCGAAGTCGCAAACCACAATTGGGACATTGGCTGCCCGGACGCACGATGCTGACCCCGCGGCTGCCACGATCGACCACCACATTGAGAAAAGAACCCATAGACCCACCAAGCAGAAGCAGCAACACCATCGGGCCGCCATGCTCCAACAAAAACAGTTGGGTCTCGGGACTCACGCGGAGTCTTCGTCCGAAGCATCGGTTGCCGATTGGTCAAAGGAACGAAGCTGCGTCTCTGCACTGTCCAGCAGGGCGCGGCACCGTTTGAGCAGGGCTTCACCTCGGGCGTGTTCGGCCATGGCTTCCTCGAGGGGCAACTCCCCTGATTCAGCCCGCTGCACAATGGCTTCCAGCGCTTCCAAAGCTTCTTCGTAGGTCAGTTCTTCAGGATCAGGCAATGCTTTAGCCATAACGTCAATCTACCTCCGGCCGAACGGTGAGGTCACCTTCGGCCAACTCCAAACGCAATCGTTCGTCTGGTTTGATCTGAGATGGGTCGCGAACCAACCCATTCGCCCCGTGAACCAGGGCAAAACCGCGCTCGAGGGTGCGGCGGTGCGAAAGCACTCGAAGTTGGGCTTCCAAGCTGGTCCATTGTTTGTGGCGGCGGTCCTGGGCCACTTGGACCGCGCGGCGCAGGCGAAGTGGCAACGGTGCAAGTTTGGTTTGGGCCTTGTCCAAGGGCCGAGCATGACGCAGACGCGTCATCACGGTTTCCAAACGGCTTTGCCGTGATGTCACCTCGCTCATGGCGTGTTGACGAAACCTGGTTTGGAGTTGCTCCAGCTTTCCTTGTTGCGCGGACAAGGCACGCTGGGGATGATGGGCCTGCACCGCACGTTCCAGGCGTTGCAACAGCAAGCGGCGGCGTTCAATGCTTCGGTGGGCCACCGATTGCAAGCGTGCAGCCCGTTCCGCCAACATCTCCAGTTCTTCCTCGCGATCCGGAAGCAATTTCATGATGGCTTGGGTGGGCGTGCTGGCCCGCACATCGGCCACGAGGTCAATCAGGCTCTCATCCCTTTCATGCCCAATCGCGCTGACCACGGGAAGCTGGCACTGCGCGACCGCTCGGACCACAGCTTCATCATTGAAGCACCAAAGATCTTCCATCGATCCACCACCGCGGGTGACCAAGATGGCTTCGATGCCCAGCCGCTCTGATTCCGCATCCACCGCCGCAATGGCTTCGGCAATGCGCGGCGCGGCGTCATCGCCTTGCACCGGAATGTGATGCAGCAGCAACTCGGTGGCAGGACACCGCAGAGCAGCGGTTCGTTGAACGTCGGTCAAGGCCGCCGAGCCTTCGGCCGTCAGGACGGCGATGCGGCGGGGAAAGAACGGCAATTCTTGCTTTTGATCCGGATCAAACAGCCCCTCCTTTTGCAGGCGCTCTCGAAGTTGAGCCAATCGCAGCAGCAAACTTTCGCCGCCTTCAGCGCGTTTCATCCGATCCACAATCAAACTCGCGCGTCCGGTCGGGGCGTAGAAGTCCCACGTGCCAGAGACAATCACCACATCACCTGCTTCGGGAACAAATCCAATGCGGGCCGCGGTGGAACGCCACGCTTTGGCATCAACCATCGCCTTCTTTCCGGGCCGGGGATCAGAGAGGGCGAAATACCAATGCCCACTGGTATGGGGGCCCCGCCAATTGGTCATTTCACCTCTGACCGTGATGGGGCCACGACCTTTCAGATGAGCCTTCACATCTGAACAGGCGTCTTCCACTTCAAGGGGTCTGGGCGTCGCATCGTGCACGAGGAGGATGCTACCCTCGGAAGCATCACCGGTTCACTTCCTGCACCTGCCCCCAACGCCGCCTTGTCCACCCTGCCCGGGATTGGCTCGGTCCGTGCAGAACGTCTGGCCGCCCTTGGTCTGCGGACGGTTGAGGACCTGATGCGGCACCGCCCTTTGCGTTGGGAACGGCAAGTGGATTTAGCCACCATTGAGGAAGCCAAAGCCACCGCCGCGGCCGACCCCAAAGCGGTCTTGATCCTCCACGGCGAGATTGAGCGGGCCCGTGCGGTTCGCGCCGGACGCCCCCGCTTTGAAGCGGTTCTTTCCGATGAATCGGGAACCGCGCAATTGCGGTGGTTTGGTGGCGTCTGGTTGCAAAATAAAATCGTGCCCGGCCTGAGGGTTCGGATCGAAGGCAAGGCCACGATGCAAGGTCGCACCATGATCTTGACCAACCCAGGTTGGTCGGTGCATGACGAAGCCGCAACCACCGATCCCTCTGCGCCCTTGCGTCCGGTCTACCCTGCCACCGAAGGCATCCCACCCCGTTTCTTGCACGACCGCATTCGCAGTCTCATCAACGAGGTGGTCCCGGCCATGGTGGACCCCCTCCCTGAGACG